>CAXMRK010000067.1:0-5015 GCA_964195815.1 uncultured Acidimicrobiia bacterium
CAATGCGACAGGCAAATTTGAAGAGTTGGTGATTAATGGGATGAAACCCGTGTTTATAAATAATGGCGGTGCCAAAATCGATGACACTTGGTTTCTCATCCTTGGTCACAATAATATTAGATTTTGATTTGAGGTCAGCATGAGCAACCCCTTTTTGATGGAAAGCTGCAATAGTTTTCTGTAGCTCTGCAAACCATTGATCCCGTTGCTTCCAACTGGCGTGACGGTATGGACTCCCGTCAATATATTCCATAACCAGAAATTGCTGTTTTAAAAAGCCATAGCATTCTGGGATATTTTTAAGGCCCTGCATTTTCAGGTAGGCCTGATATTCGCGCCGTAAGGTAGCCAGTCGGGCTTTATAAACTGCAGATTTACCCATGGCAGCTTTAACTACACACTGATATCCATCTTGTTGATAAAGAAGTAAAGTACCTTGATTGCTGGTTGCTAAATGATTGCTTCCATTGGCTAAACTGGACTCAATCCAGTGAATGAACTGTTCCTTTAATTCTGGATTGTTCAGTAGTTCCTTCATTGTGCTTTTCTTTAACTCTCGATAGTCGGGTATAGTGAACCTCAAAGATATACCAATGATACAGCTTTGCAGTAATGATGATGTAGACAAAATAAATTCCTGTTACTATCAAAATCCAAAATTTAAAATTCTATTAGGTGGAAACATGTCCAAAGTAAAACTTAGATGGTTAATCACAACTTTAGTGTGTGTCTTTGGGGTGGGAGTGCAATCAGTTAGTGCTGAAAACCCATTTCCGAGTACTTACCAAGCCATCCCTTCAGAGTCTATCTTGATTCAGAACGCCACTATTCTCACTGGATCTGGCGAGCGTCTTGAGGGATCAGATGTGTTGCTTAAGGACGGAAAAATTTCCGCCATTGGAAAAAAACTGAGCGCTGCCGGGGCAAAAATTATTAATGCTAGTGGGCGTTGGGTAACTCCTGGATTGATCGACGTGCATTCTCACCTTGGTGTTTATCCAAGCCCAGGATTAAAAGCCCATTCAGATGGTAACGAAATGGTGGACGCAGCAACTCCTAATGTTTGGGCGGAACATGGCATTTGGCCACAGGACCCGGGATTCTCGCGTGCCCTGGCAGGTGGGGTCACCAGTATGCAAATTCTACCGGGCTCAGCTAATTTATTTGGCGGTCGCGGGGTTACATTAAAAAATGTCTATGCCAATAGTTATCAAGCGATGAAATTCCCAAGTGCTCCACATGGATTAAAGATGGCTTGTGGTGAAAATCCGAAGCGTGTCTACGGCACCAAGAATATTGCACCGATGACCAGAATGGGTAATGTAGCGGGTTATCGTCAGAATTGGGCTGATGCGCAAGAATACCAGCGCTCATTGGATGCGTATGCTGCCGCTCAAAAACAAGGTGGTGACGCCGCTAAGGAGAGCAAACCACCTAAGCGTGATCTCAAGATGGAAACACTGGCAGCTGTATTGCGTGATGAAATAAAGGTACATATGCATTGTTACAGAGCTGATGAGATGTTAACTATTCTCGATATTGCCAAAGAATTTGGTTACAAGGTAACCGCATTCCATCATGGTGTCGAAGCTTACAAAATAGCCGATGAACTCGCTGCTGCCGGTGTGTGTGGAGCACTTTGGGCAGACTGGTGGGGTTTTAAAGCCGAAGCTTATGATGGTATCCAGGAAAATATTGCCATTGTAGATCGACCTGAAGGTAGCTGTGCAATAGTCCATTCTGACTCATCAGAAGGAATACAGCGTCTTAATCAGGAAGCAGCTAAAGCGATGTCGCGTGGTAATCGTGCTGGTATGAATATTCTTCCTGAACGCGCTATTGGATGGATCACATCCAATCCAGCTAAAGCCCTGGGAATTGAGACACAGACCGGTTCAATCACACTGGGTAAAATGGCAGATGTAGTCGTCTGGAATCAAAATCCTTTCAGCGTCTATGCTCATGCTGATCAGGTGTTTGTTGATGGGGCGCTCTTGTTTGATCGCGAGAATCCCGCTTTACAACCGCTTAGCGATTTTGAATTAGGTCAATTACCAGGAGGAGAAAAGTAATGAGAAATTTCCTGATAAAGATCGTTGTTCTGATGCTCCTGCTTATTAGCCAACCTATTTTTTCACAAGATTTATTGATTAAGAATGCGCGGGTTCACACTATGGGCGCTGCTGGTATTCTTGAAAATAGCGATATTTTAATAGCCAATGGGAAAGTCAGCGCAATCGCTAAAAACCTTGTTGCTACAAATGGTGTGCAAATTATTGATGCTGCTGGGAGAGACGCAACGCCAGGTTTGTTCGGTGGTTTGAGTTCAGTTGGCTTAGCTGAAATATCACTTGAAGAGTCAACCGTTGATCAAACTCTCGATCTTACACAGATGCGTCCTGAGTTCGATGTCAACTATGCTTATAATCCAAATTCATCATTGGTGGCAATTAATCGTATTGAGGGTGTTTTGTATACGCTGTTAAGCCCCTCTGAAAGTGGCAGTATTATCGAGGGCCAAGGAGCAGCAGTATTACTTGATGGTTTGAGTTTACCCTCAGGACCCAATGCAATGTTCATCTCAATGGGCAGCGCTGCGATGGGTGATAGCGGGGGTTCGCGAGCAGCGCAATATATGTTACTCAACCAGGCCTTTTCTGAAGTTACCGCGGGCAGTGATGAAAATGGACCCTTTCGGTTACTGACTCAAGCAGGACGACAAGCGTTGAAAGATAGAAATAAGCCCTATATATTCCATGTACATCGAGCAGCTGATATTCAACGGGTGTTGGAATTTATCAAGGCAAACAATTTGAATGGAGTAATATCTGGCGGTGCTGAAGCATGGATGCTAACTGCACAGTTGAAAGCAGCTAAAACCCCGGTGATTCTCGATCCATTAGAAAACTTGCCGAGCAGTTTCGATACGCTTGGTGCACGCCTGGATAATGCTGCGTTACTAAATGCAGCGGGTGTTGAGGTGATGTTTTCGACTGGTGAGTCACACAATATGCGGAAAATTCGCCAGAGTGCAGGTAATGCAGTAGCTAATGGGATGCCTCATGCCGCAGCTTTAGCAGCTATCACATCTGTACCAGCGAATACCTTCGGCTATGCAGGCGGTAGGCTGGAAGTTGGTGAGGTTGCCAATTTGGTGATATGGGACGGTGATCCATTAGAAGTCAATAGTGCGGCTGATGCAGTCGTCATAGCTGGGGAGTCGGTAGCAATGATTTCCAGACAGACCAAGCTGAGAGATCGTTATCTGCCACCTGCTGGCGATTTGCCACGAGCGTATATCAATCCCTGAGGGTGAAAAAAAAGGTATAAAAAAGGCCTGCATTTGCAGGCCTTTTTTATACCACTAAATATATTGCTATGTGTATTTACAGAGCCTTATACCATTTGCGTCTTATTGCAACAAATCCACTTATCATTAACAGGCTAGCTAACAGTAATTGCACTAAACCACTAATTGTTGGAATTGGAATATTCGAACCAAAGCGGCTAAGTACAGCGCCGCTGGGGTCAGTAATTAGCCCATCGACCAGTCCGTTCTCATCACCTAAACCACCATCGGTGATACTGAAGTTGATGCTGTTACCACTGACAAATGAAGGTATAAGATACCAGGGGGTACCCGCTTTCCAGTACTGAGTTGAGGCGTTCAGTTGTTGTCCATAATCAAAACTGAGGTCTACAGTTGCACCTGGAGTACAACTTTCAATTTCAAAACTGACTACGCCATCAACCAGTCCCAGGGTGGCTGGTGGTGCTGGAATGACTAAAGCAGCATCTATGAATTGAGGGTTTGCAACAAAACTACAGGTTAGATCTGAGGTAGTAAATGAAATAGTACCCGTGGTTCCGCTAGGTAGTAGCCCGGTATAACTCCTAACCGGGAGTACATTAACGGTTCTCTGAATACTGCCTGTATTGCCAGCATTATCTGTAGCTGAATAGGTGATTAGATAGACACCTGCCAGACCCGTATTAACGGTTCCGGTCACTACAATTGCAGATATAGGACCATCAACAATATCTAACGCTGTGGCACCTGCATCGTTAAAGATATCGCCCACATTCAGGTTTTCTGGATTATTACCGAGCAAGGTAACCACAGGCGGGGTCGTATCTTCGATAGTGACTGACTGTGTTGCAGTTCCGGTATTGTTGGAACTATCTGTTGCCGACCAGGTCACGATTGTGGTGCCCACAGGGAAGGGGCCGGTATTATCCGGAGTAGCAATCAGACCTACATCTACATCATCTACGACAGTAGCAGTTCCAAGATTTACTACTGTTGTAAGTCCAGTTGCTTCAGTTGTAATATCTGCCGGTGGTGTAACAACGGGTGGTGTTAAGTCAGCAATAGTAAGTGTATCCGAAGCTGTACCGCTGGTACCCGAAGAAGATGTTAAGTTGCCACTAGTATTATCGAAAGTGCCCGGGCTGGAGCCGCTGCTGTCCACCTGAAGAGTACAACTGGATGCTGCAGCAACAGTGCCACCGGTATAGCTGATAACAGCTGATCCCGACACCGCGGTTATGGTTCCACCAGTACAAGTAGTTATAACGCTTGCAGGACTTGCAATAACGATACCTGAAGGTAGGTTATCAGTGAAGTCTAGACCAGTTGCGGCAACCGCGCTGGCTGTATTATCAATCGTAAAAGTCAGGGTGCTCAGGCCATTTACCGGGATCAGATCCGGGCTAAATAATTTGCTGAATAGCGGTGCTGGTTCGATTATCAGATCCGCAGTAGCGGCTTCGCCCACTTTAAGCCCGCCCTGGAATAAATCACTGGTTGTATTGGGATAGTTCCCAGCTGTTACTCCTGAAGGAACTTGCACAGTCACACTAAAGGTACACGAACCACCGGCTAATGTATTTCCACCAGTCAAGCTCAGAAAGCCTGTGCCACTGATTTCAGAACCAGGCCCGCAAACATCCGAGATTGGCAAGCCAGTTGCAACCAGACCGCTAACAACAGCGTCAAGGTCATCAGTAAAAGA
>CAXMRK010000068.1:0-8701 GCA_964195815.1 uncultured Acidimicrobiia bacterium
GAAAGCTTACTCGCGAGTGTTTGCAAATATTGATTATATTCCCGAACGGCTTGTAGTAACCCTGCATCCGAGCGAGCCAATTCTCCCAGTTCATCGCGATCATTTAACAATGGTAAATCAGGGTTTTCATGGGGCCTTTTACGCGCTCGATTAACTGCAGAATTCAACTTCCTGACCCGCACTGATAAACGACTGGCAAATATGTACATTGCCAGCATGATCACCAGCATTGCTAACAGCGATATTCCCAGGATACGCAACAGCGCTTTATTACTTAGCAAGAGCAGGTCATCGGAAACGGCTTGCATTTGCAGGCTAGCGACAAGCTGAGCATCCATTGTTACTGGCTGTGAAACTGTGTTAATCATCTGTGCGTTATCAACATTACGGCTCCATCCTGTAGCCGTATAAGAGTCTGGTAAGCGCCCAATATTGTCGGCTATACCCACACTCTCAGGCAGTTCTTTTGACATAAAATTGTGAAATGTACGTTCCACCCAACTGGCATTATTTGGAGAGGCCTGAATTTTTTCACCATCAGCTCGGGCACGGATATTACCCACTCGATCGAGCAACCAGGCCGATTGTCCAGGCGCCAGTAAGCTGCGTATTTGCAGCTCAATGTCAGCCTGGGATCTCGCCAATTGCAGGCGTTCCACCTCGATTTCTCTGCTGATCAATCTCACTTGTGGATTATCCACATCAACCAGCCGCATACTGATACCTGAAGCAGCCATTTTCAATGGCAGTGACAGCTCAACATGATAACCATCAAATTTATCCAACCAGTAACCACCTATCTGGCTGTGTTGATTGCTATTGAACGTAAGCGCTCCTGTGGCAGCAGCTACAATACGAAAGCTTGTCATCCCTTGTGGGCCGAAGAAAGTCAGCTCCAGACCATCCATGGCTCCATCAATAGCCAGGTTTTCGCGTACTGGAGTTTTATCGATAACAGTAATTCTTAACCATAGGCGCTGACCATTACTTCGAGCTGCCAACCCCAATTTGAGCTTATTATCCGCACTGGTATAACTTTTCAAGTAACCCGCAGATAAGGGCCAATTAGCAAAATAGCCATCGAGGGCAATATCATTCCCATCGCTGACCAGCAAGTCATCTGCATCGGCGCGAGCGACCATGGCTAATTTACTCTGAAGCGAACGCGCGATGGTCGTTGCTGTTGCCTGCAATGCTTGTTGCTGCCCGCTGCGTAAAAACCCTTCCAGTTCACGTAACAACAGCCAGGAACTAAGTGGCAGCACTAGTGCAATCAGTGCTAGCAAGAGTAATTTCTGACGCAGATTCATGCAGGGATTGTATCAGCCCAGAACAGACTTAAACTGAAGTGATCTCATATTTCATTTGAATACAATGAGAATTCATTATGATTGGTGTATTGAACTTCATAATAAGATCATTTTTACCTACTCCGGAAGCCAGCGGTAACCTGCACCATAGACTGTTTCCATTTGTGCAAAACTGGTATCAATAGTTTGAAATTTTCGGCGAATTCGCTTGATATGACTGGTAATGGTTTGGGCATCAACAAATACATTTGCATCATCCATTAATTGCTCTCTTGAGCGAACATGCCCCGGATACCGAGCCAATGAGTGAATAAGCCAGTATTCAGTAACGGTGAGAGGCACAACCTGATCCTGCCAGGCTGCTTCCATCCTTGCAGGGCGAAGGCGTAAATCACCTCGCAATAATTCGGTTTCTTCAGCACCACTGGAAAGGGCTTCGACCCGGCGCAACAAAGCAACCACTCTGGCAATTATGTGGTTCATGCTGATTTCTTTGGATAAATAATCATCGGCACCCAGACGTAAGCCGGAAATTACATCAAGATCAGAATCACGCGCTGTCAAAAAGATGATCGGAATGGTCCGCGAGAGTGCTCTAAGCTCCCGGCAGAGTTCAAAGCCCCCTTCGACTTCATCCCCAAGACCGACGTCTATTATGACTAATTCAGGCAAATGCCGACGAAACGCCTCCATTGCTGAAACCCTGTCAGCAAAACCACTAACACGATAACCATATCGGTGTAAGGCATCCATGTAGTTATTTCGGATAGCGGCTTCGTCTTCAATAATAGCAATATGTCGCTGCACCAAATTCTCCAATTTGTTAGTAGCTGTATTTTACGGTTAACCAGGGTATCGCAAAAGCGAATATCCCTGTTGTCAGAAGTTTGCCCTATTTGCTGCCATGTTCATCAGGATTTTGCATCTCAGGCCCCTCTACCAGAGCTTTAATCAATGTATTCATCCTATTCATCAACCCAGAGTACACAGGGGAACAGCATGCAACATTATCTATCCAGTCCTGAAATATTAAATCATCGGCTGAATAAACTTCTCAACAACTATGATCCCGAGCTTAGCAGGGAGTTCAAGAACAATAATGTGCGAATCATCATTCAGCGCAAACTCCGCTGGCAGGATCGGTATTTGCTTGTTCTGGTTTCAATTTTACTCACGCTTCTGCTGCTGGCCACGGCAACTGCGAAAGCTGATGAAGTCTGGGGAGTTCAGTTTTCACAAAATGGTGAGCAAATAGATGCCGTGGCACTGAGTACCAACATAGAAATTGAAGTGATTGGTTCGCAAGCACGGGTTGAAGTTGTGCAAAATTTTCAAAACCAGTCGGATCAGTGGGTTGAGGCCGATTACCGATTCCCGTTACCTGATAATGCGGCTGTTGATCAATTAAAAGTTGAGGTTGGTGGACGCGTTCTAGTTGGGGAGATTCAGGAGAAACAACTGGCTGAAAAGAATTACCAACTGGCAAAACAAAATGGCCACACAAGCAGCCTGGTAAAACAGGAAAAGGCGAATCAGTTCCACACCCAGCTAGCCAATATCGGACCGCATGAGAGCATTAGTGTGAAAATTGGATTTTTACAGCCGGTACATTTAGTAGACGGGAAATTTCGCTTACGTCTGCCAATGACATTTACGCCGCCTTATACTCCCGAACAAAGCTCTCATATAGACCTGCAAGCAACGGCACCACAAATACAGCAAACCGCAGGCAGCAATAGCGGGCATGAATTAATGTTGAGCGTAAATCTGCTGACTAATTTTGAGCTCGCCGAATTAACCAGCAGCTACCACTCAATAAACGTGCATGAAACCACCCATGGTTACTACATTATTCTTGAACCTGATCCGCTTTATGGACTGATGCCTCAAACAGATAGAGATTTTGAGTTGGTCTGGAGCTTACAAACACAGGACCAACCCGTCGCATCAGTGCTCACATGGGAAGATGACACTGGATTATATGCGCAGTTACAACTGGTTCCACCACGTAATGAGGCCATTGATGAAAGACCTCGCGAAGTCATCTTTATCATTGACACTTCAGGTTCAATGTCAGGCATCCCCATGGCTCAAGCTACTCAGGCATTAGATGTGGGTCTAGGTCAACTCAGACCCGAAGATCGCTTCAACATCATCCGCTTTAACTCGGAAGCGGAAAGCTTGTTCAAAGATTCTCAAACTGCAGCAGGCAATTCTCTGAAGCTTGCACATGATGCAATTGAGCGGTTATACGCCGATGGTGGAACCAATATGCTGCCGGCATTGAAACTGGCTTTAAATAATCCAATTGCTAGCGGGTACCTTCGCCAGATAATTTTCATTACCGATGGAGCTGTCGGCAACGAAGCTGATATTTTTGAATATTTGCATACCGAATTGGCAGACTCAAGGTTGTTCACCGTTGCCATTGGAGCGGCTCCGAATAACTGGTTTATGCGCAAGGCAGCAGAAGCAGGTCGTGGTAGTTTCACCCATATCGGAAAACAGGAGGAGATTGCAGAGCATATGAATTTGTTATGGCAGCGGATCTCACAACCAGCGCTGGAGGATATCTGTATCGACTGGGGTCAACATGCGGAAATGTACCCTGCTATCATTCCGGATTTATATGCCGGGGACACACTGTTTGTAACCGCCCGCCTGGATTCAGCAAGCACCGAAGTGAAGCTTTGCGGCCAACTCAATGGTCATAGTTGGGAATACACCCAACCGTTCCCACGAAAGCACGCCAATAAAGATATTGCCCGTCTTTGGGCGCGAAAGAAAATAGAAACCATTGAAGATAACCAGCTATTAGGCCTGGAATTTGCTGAGGCGCGTGAACAAATTCTTGAAGTCGCTCTGCAATACCAACTCTTAAGTCGGTTTACCGCATTGATCGCTATCGATCCTGAGGCTGCAAGGACCCCTGATGAGGTTTTAAAAACCAGCAAAGTCGCTTCTCTAATGCCACAGTCCTTAAATATCAACCTTGCTCAGGGTGCACTAGGCTGGCCATTACAATTACTTTTAGGTCTGCTGTCACTAGTGATCTCCGGCGGTATGTTCTGGCGCTCTGGTGTTAGCTCTGATGATTAAGATACAAAAACACCTGATACCTGGATTCATTGGAGCATTTCTAATTAGTCACGCCTTATGGTTGCCTGCGAAAGCCCAGCTTGGTCAATTTTTATTACACAGAAACTGGCAACAAGTACTTGCTGGTGAAGCTGAAACCAGTCCATGGCCTGGTGCAGATATGAGAACGATTGCACAGCTGGAAGTGCCCGCACTAGAAATCCGCCAATTACTGGTTTCAGGCCAGCAAGGCAAAAATCTGGCCTGGGCACCTGGTCTGGTTAGTGCTGGTTTGCCAGGTTTCTCTGATACGGTTATTTCAGCACACAGAGACAGCCACTTTAGATTTTTAAAGGATATAAAAATTGGTGAGCGGATGGTTCTGAAGACTGCAAACGAAGTCTTTAGGTATATTGTGAAAGACCTGGAGGTGATTGATTCTGCAACTAGCACCCTGCAACTTCAAAGCGAGGGAAACCACCTAATTCTGACCACCTGCTATCCATTCGATAGCCTAAAAACTGGAGGGTCTCTACGTTACGTAGTTACGGCGAAACGAGACGACATCATTTAAATCCGCGACGGGATTTAAGCCGGTCGTAGGCGGTATTGATTGCACGGGTTTTTTCCCGAGCCAGCTCCATTGCAGACTCTGGTAATCCCTGATGAATGAGCTTATCCGGATGATATTTACTCATCAGCTTCCGGTACGCATGTTTAATCTCTTTATCGCTCGCGGTGTTGGCTAAACCAAGAAGCCTGTAATCCTGAGCTGCATCGGGCGTCCTTTTACCAGCCTGAAAATTGGGGCCTGTCCCCTGCCGCCCACTACGAAACCATACCAATAACTCATCCAGTATTTGTGGTGGTAAGCGTAGTTCTTTTATCACTACTCGCAGAATATTCATTTCTGCTGCTGCCAGCTGACCATCGGCTGCAGCAGCTTCCAGAAGGATTTCAAAAAACATTTGGCGGAGGTCCGGCCGAGTCAGTGTGAGTCTTGAAAAATTACGAATTTCGCGGGCAAAAGCATAGCCATCTGTTTTACCGCGGTTAAACTGACGAATGGCTTCGTTACGATCTTGATCTTTAAGTTGCATACGCAACATCAAGCGCTCAGCCTGGTCAATTTCTGATTGCGAAACATGTCCATCTGCTTTTGCCAACTGTCCAAGAGTTGCAAAAAGATTGCTGAAAAAAAGCTTCTGGATATCCCGCGCCTTGCCTAACCCGGCACGCCATTGGTCAAACATATGCCCAAGGAAAGCACCAAAAATTGCTCCCGGCAGTCCACCTTTGGCCAGACCTAAGGCAAATCCAATTATTTTTCCGATCCAATGACCAGTATTGAACAAGTATTGCTCCTTCTTAGCTATTAGTGTGCATACATCAGCATGCGCATATTCTATAATAAATGGCTGTATGCAAACTGATTAATTCTGGAGAGCACCTTGTCTCAAAGCAACTACCAAACTGATTGGATCACTAATCTCTCCCTGCTGTATCAGGGTAAAGTTCGTGACGTTTTTGAAATTGATCAGGATCGATTATTAATCATTGCTAGTGATCGCCTGTCTGCCTTTGATGTTGTATTACCTGACCCCATTCCCGGAAAAGGTGAAATTCTGACACAAATATCAAATTTCTGGTTTGATTTCAGCGCCAACATTATTCCAAACCATTGCCTCACAGGTGATTTGGAAGAGGTTTTAAAGGATGCAGAGCTTGCCAGAAAATTAGGCCGAAGAGCTGTTATTGTACGCCGCATGAAGCCCCTGCCTGTAGAAGCTATCGTACGCGGGTATATCATCGGATCAGGCTGGAAAGATTATCAGGATAAGGGTGAAATCTCTGGCGTTGCACTGCCTGCAGACCTGCAATTGGCTGAGAAACTGCCAGCACCCATTTTTACTCCATCCACTAAAGCAGCCGCGGGTGATCACGACATGAATATCAGCTTTGCAGAAATGCAGACTATCGTTGGTACGCAGCTTGCGCTACAGGTTCGAGATGCAAGCCTTGAAATATATTCTTGTGCGGCAGAATACGCTCTCAGCCGTGGAATTATTATCGCGGATACGAAATTTGAATTTGGTCTGGATGCCGATGGGAATTTACGTATTATTGATGAAATGCTGACCCCAGACTCATCACGTTTCTGGCCAATTGAAGGCTATAAAGCTGGAATCTCACCACCAAGTTACGACAAACAGTACGTTCGGGATTATCTGGAAACACTGGATTGGGATAAAACTTCGCCTGGCCCCGCGGTGCCTGAACATATCATTCAGGCAACCACTGCGAAATACCAGGAAGCCTGGCAGCGTCTGGTAGATTAAGGCCAATTATTATTTGGCTCAGTTAGAAGGCGGTATCTTTTGTTCGGCGTTATTTTTTAGCGCTATCGCCGCTTCATCTGCAGCGATATTATTATTGATCCAGCGTCGAAACCAAAACCCTATCAGGATCGTGAAAACGATTGCCAATAACGCCATAATGCCGATCCAGCTTGAAAATAAAATATCTGTCATTGATTGCATGAATTATCCAAAATCAGCTTGTCTTTCGAGTGCGTTTCTCTATGTTTTAATTGTGTCACTCTGGATGCATCAAAACCTTGATCTAAATCAGATTTGGAGTTACAAGGGATCAAGACAAGACCGCTAAAAACGCTTATGCCAGATAATGCAGACCCATTCGCAACAAGATGATTGTCCAGATTGCAGCCAGTACATCATCAATCATGATCCCAAAACCACCAGACACTTTTTTATCCGCCCAACCAATCGGCCAGGGTTTGAGAATATCGAAAAAACGGAATAACACAAATGCAGCTAACAACCATGTCCATTGATAGGGAATAAATAATACACACAACCAATACGCAGCAATTTCATCCCAAACAATACCACCATGATCATGCACACCAAGGCGCCGGGATACGACATCGCAAATCCAGACCCCCAGAATTAATGCTGTAGCAACCCAAATCAATTGCCAAACAAATGGCACTGATTTCAGTAGAGGCACAAAGGGTAAGGCGGCCAAAGTACCAAATGTCCCGGGGGCAAAGCTTGCCAATCCACTACCAAAACCGAAAGCCAAAAATCCAGTGGGAGATTTTAATGCAACATTCCGACATGTTTTTCTGGAGGGTTGATCAAGACTCATTGAAATGCTCATATCCACTGAATTCAGGCTTAAATATATCACCGTTAACTGTCAAATACTCGATTCCCTGACGCTGAACCACCTCCCCAATAATGGTTAATGGCAGTTCTGTTTTAACTGAAATATCTTCTAAACAATGCCTCATTTGAGGTGGCAGAATGAATAATAATTCATAATCATCACCGCCACTCAACGCCAGAGAAATTCCAGCATCACCTTCAAGCTCTGTGAGTCCTGGAGCCAGCGGTAGTTGTGCTATTTGTATTTTTGCACCGAGACCTGAACCAGCCAGTAAGCGTTGCAAATCCAGTCCCAGGCCATCAGAAAGATCTATCGCTGATCGGGCTTTGCCCTGGAGTGCCTGCCCCAACGAGACTCTCGGTTGTGGACGATTGAGACGCTCAAGCAGGTCAGGATCAATAGTAGCACCCATCTGTATTTGTTGAAGTGCAAGCGAGGCACCACCAAGATCACCACTGACGACCAGTAAATCACCCACCTTTGCCTGCCCTCTTTGAAGCGCCTGTCCCTGGGCTACCTCACCCATCGCTTGCACGGTAATACTCAAGTGTCCACGAGTTGTATCACCACCGATCAAACTCACCGAATACTGCATTGCCAAGGCTGCCCACCCTTTCAAAAATTCTTGCAGCCATTCAATATTTGCCGTGGGTAACGTCAGAGCTAATTGTGCAAATCGTGGCGTTGCCGCCATCGCAGCAAGGTCACTTAAATTGACCGCGAGTGATTTCCAGCCGATATCGTAGGCACTGGTATGCTCGGGAAAATGCACCCCTGCAACAAGTGTGTCAGTACAGCTTACTAAATCGTGGTTTTCAGAAATTCTAATCACTGCAGCATCATCACCGATACCGAGAATAAGATTCTTACTATGAGCTATCTGGGACTCGTGACTGGAGATTAATTCAATCAGATCAGTTTCGTTATTTGACGCTGCCATAACTTAGCCGCAAGATTCAGGAAGTTGGGGGTGGGCTTTCAGTAGAGTTTGCGGCATCCATTTCAATTTTTCGCCATACAGCAACGGCCTTATCGAGTGCAGCATTAATAAAGCTATGGCTCTGTTCAGCACCAAATCTATGCGCGAGTTCTATCGCTTCATTGAGAACTACTTTAGCTGG
>CAXMRK010000069.1:0-14798 GCA_964195815.1 uncultured Acidimicrobiia bacterium
TGATTTGGACATTCAGATTCAGCTATTGGTTGACGATATGAACCGACTGGATGAACTCAAAGACCGTATCCGTCGAGTGTTGCGCAAAGAACATAAACTGAAGGCCGGTCAGGCGGATGATTTCCGGGTACAAACGGCTGAACAGTTAACCGAGTCGTTTAACGCAGTATTGAATTCCATCACCGCCGTATCCGCTGGCATCGTCGGTATTTCTCTACTGGTGGGCGGTATCGGCATCATGAATATAATGCTGGTATCAGTCACTGAAAGAACCCGCGAAATCGGCATCCTCAAGGCACTGGGCGCAACTCGTCAGGACATTCTTCTACAGTTCCTGATTGAAGCCCTCACATTAAGTATGATTGGCGGCCTGGTAGGTATCGCTATCGGCTATGGATTGGGCGCATTGGTAGCTTCCGTACTGCCGGGCTTTCCGCCCGCGCATGTACCTTTGTGGGCGATATTTCTTAGCTTTGGTTTTTGTGCCGCGGTGGGCATTATATTCGGTATTTTGCCCGCGGCCAAAGCCTCCCAGCTGGACCCGATTGATGCGCTACGATACGAATAATCTTTGGTCCGCATATTGCGCCATATTCCGGGATACTAGCGCAATATACGGGCTAGTTGTGCCGAAACAAACACCAGTTAAATAACTGGTTATTACCTGCTGGTGTCGGGTGCTGTTCAAGTAAATTATCGAGCAGCTCAAAACCCTGCCCAAGTTCAGCCAGAAGACTTTCAGCATCGTACTGCACAATGGGTAAACCACTGCATTTTTCCGGGCCGCCGATGGCAAATGTTGCCATAATTAATATTCCATCTTTCTGCAGCGCTGCGTGTAATGCCTGTTTATAGGCTGCCCTATCTTTTGCTTCGGTGAGGAAATGGAATACTGCACGATCATGCCATAGCGCATACTGCTGTGTCGGTTGCCACTGGGTGATGTCTGCCGGTATCCACTGAACCTGATCAGCACGTTGTGCTAAACGGCGACGGCTCTCTTGTAAGCTCTCTTCGGAAAGATCAAGCAGTGTAATATTGCTATAACCCGCATCCAACAGGTGGTCTGTCAGAGTTGAAGCGCCTGCGCCGACATCCAGAACTGCCTGCTCGGGAGTACTATTGGCCATAATCCAGTTTAGGGATTGCTCTGGGCGCGGCTGATACCAGGTGAGCTTTTCCGGCTCGGTTCCTACGTAACGCTTCTCCCAATGCTGTTTGATTTTACTCATCGGTTGTTTCCGCTCTAAGGGTATCGCAGACAATAGCTGCTGCCAGGGAAATAGCGGCCCAGGATCAATTTTACGCTGAACCTGCAATTGTCCATTATCACTGGCAGCCACCTCGCGGGTATCGAGGTCTTGATGTCCTGCAATTTCATGCAGATTTGGGAATGCCACTGCTAATTGTTTTAACAACACAATTAAAGCCTGAATTTGAGGCTCTGGGTAGTTTTCGCTTGGCTGTTGCTGCTGACTATCGAACCAGCGTGGATAACGACCCAGGTTTACCAGCTCGATCCCAATGCTGTCATTATTCAGATCGGTTACGTGGTGTGCCACCCGTAATGGGTCTACCCATTGCTCGACACTACCATCACGATCGATATAGAAATGTCCTGAATTGCCACTGGCGCTTTTGGGATAATGAATTTTATTCGCGTATTCACGCGCGCTTTTCAAATCCGGTAGCTCAGTGCAATGCATCACTACACGCTTGATGTGTTTGGCTTCTCTTAACTGCAGGCACTGCTGATACTCTAGCGGGCGTAAAGTGATGTCCATGTTTTCCATAAAATTGCTTACTTATACAAAGGTTGGACTATTCCTCGTTCGGGCAAGGGCCGGCACTATCGCCATGCTCTAGATGACGGAGATAATTAGGTGTTGAGACGGCTTCAGTATGTTTCTGTTTATGGCAAACAAGCGACTGGCCTCGGCGCCTGTCCTCAACTGTATCTGATTGTGTTGCGCAGGCTGAAAGTATCAGCAAACTGAAACATAACAGTAGAATTCGCATTAACCCTGTTCCAACAAAGCGCGCAAATCAATGATCGCCGCGTTTGCGCGAGAAATATAATTTGCCATTACTAAGGAGTGATTTGCGAACAGCCCAAAGGGACTACCATTTAAAACCATCGGGCTTTTTAATGACTCCTGAGTCGCTTCAAGCTCACGAATAATCTGCCTGAAGCTGGTGACCGCATTTTTCTTTTTTAATACTTCAAAAAAATCGACTTCCATCGCTTTCATAAAATGAATCAGTGCCCAGGTCGTGCCGCGTGACTCATAGTAGACATCATCAATTTCCATCCATGGTGTTTTGACGCTAATATCGCGTGCCCCGATGGTTGACTGGGTTGCATTTGGATCACCACTTAAATCGGTATTGATTCTTTCCTGACCAACGCTGGCCGATAGCCTCTGGGAAACACTGCCGAGTCTTTTTTCTACATAACTAAGCCAATCGCGTAAGTTGTCAGCACGGGCATAAAACTGTGCGTTTTGTTGCGCAGGATCAGCCAGGCGCTCCAAATATAAGCCGATTGCATCCAGACCCTGCTGATATTCTTTTTCTGTACGTGGCATCACCCATGAAGAGTGGTCAAAATGTAACTGCACATCCAGACGCGCCAGATCTTTGTCTTCAGTTGACTGGGTTTGTGAACGCGAAATATCATTCCGCAACGAGCGTGAAAGATCCCGCATCTGGGTTAATACGCCGAACTCCCAGTTGGGAACATTATCGAGAAACACCCATGGTGGCAAAATGTCATTACTAAGATAGCCGCCGCGTTTATGCAGTAGCACTTCTCCAACTTTAACCATGGTTGCGCCGGTAGTAAAACCGGTCACCATTTGCTGATCAGCTCGCAAACTACTGTTTGCGTTTTTATTAACATCAAATAATGCAGGCTCATGGTTGAGGTAAAACATCATACTCAAAACCAGGATCAGCAACAGCGCAGGAGGGACTCCCCATTTAAACCAGCCAGACATTGTATTACTCCACTAAATTGGATGATTAGATAAGCTATACAATACCAGATCAGGGGCACTATCAGGGAGTGGAATAAGTACTAGGCGCGCGTAGATTGTTTCTGTCTAACCCGATCTTTCCCAGATTAGATATCTGCCCTGAGCGGCCTTATACCCGCTTCCAGTAATGGGGTTACTGATTCTAGCAGTTGATCATTATTGCCTACAATCGCTATCGAGCCTTTTTCCAGTGCCACTACCCGCGCACGTTGGCCTTCCACGCTGAATTGAACAATCCCCTCGGCGATAGTTTCCGGCATAAAGATAACCGTAACCGGGCCTTCCTGGGTAGAAATTACAAAATGGGCACCATCACCATTTGGTGTTGGGCAGGTTTTAATAAACCTGATTTGGGCTAATAAGTTTGCATCGACAGTCGCTGAAAACGGGTCTAATACCTGATTAACCTGTTCTATGCTCACCCCGCCGACCGTACCAGGCTGTTTATTGGCCCGGGCTAAAACCTGCTCGCCATCATGTCCGATATGGCGCTGCACATAATCTTCCAGGCTGGCATAGTGTTGCTGTTGCCAGAACAAGACTGAAGCGGCACCTACCGCCATAAAAACTGTCGCTGCCAAGGCCATAAACCAGGGACGTCTAGATTTGTTCGCTACAGTGGTTGTGGTTTCTGTTAATGCAAGGATGTCAGCCAATAAGTCTGCTGGTGGCTGAATCTGCATCGCGGCTTCAAGCTTGTGCTCAAAAGCCTCAGCCTCCTTAGCCGCGGCTTCAAACTCAGGCTTGCTGTTACGCATCTCAAGAACCTCAGGCTCCTGGGTATACGGGTCAGCGCCCAACCATTGTTTAAAATCAGAAAAGTTCATGTATATTTCCGCTTATACCATCCTTTTGTAACATTACCTTCAGCTTTTCGCGTGCCCTGAATAGCTGTGTCATTACCGCACTTTTTGTCAATCCCAGTTGGGTTGCAATTTCTTCACAGCTATAACCCATAACTACTTGTAGCAATAAGGGCTCACGGTATCTCGGTGGCAAACGTAGAATGCCCTCTCGAAGCTGCTTATTCTCTAACTGTTGCTCCGGTTTAAGATCTACTGATTCCTCAATCACTACCGAATCTAAATCTGTGAATTTGGGCACCTTGCGTTCAAAAGTGCGTGCAAATTCACGTCGAAGAATCGTTATTAGCCAGCCTTTAACTGCAGCCTGCTCTTTTAAAGTGTGCAAGGCCTTCCAGGCGCGCAGATAGGTTTCCTGAACCAGGTCTTTGGCCAACGCATCGTTATGGCATAACCATAAACCATATCGGTAAAGGTCTGTCCCATATTCACGAGCCAGCGCTTCAAAGCGAATATTACGCTCTTCATCTGTCATGACCGGTAATTCAGACATTTTCTTGCAACGTTTTAATAATATTTAAGCCTATTGCTGATTTTTATAGCATTTTAAGCACAAACCCATTGAAACCAGGGTTTAGACTGACTGATAGTATCAGTAACGCCCGGCTGTGACTAATGGCACTTTATTCGTTCTGCAAAAACCCGCAATCTGTGCCCGTGTGGACTATGATAGTCGAGTTACAGTTACTTATAAGCCAGTAAAAGCGGGGCGCAATTGATCTAAAGCAGTCAAAGCGGGTTTCCCGCTTGCCCAAAACGACTCTTGCAATTAACCTTAACTCCCTGTCAAACCCACATAACGCAAGATACAGGTATAAGAATATGAGTATGAATTTTGATCAGGCCAGAAGCAATATGGTCAACCAGCAAATCCGTCCCTGGGAAGTTATTAACCCACGGGTTCTTGGTGCGCTGGAAAATATCCAGCGTGAGGATTTTGTGCCTGCACGCTACCGTAAGTTGGCTTATGCTGACATGGCTATTCCTCTCGAACAGGGCCAGTCAATGATGCATCCTGTCATTGAAGGCCGGGTTTTACAGGCCATCGACTTAAAAGAAGACGAAAGCGTACTGGAAATTGGAACAGGCAGCGGTTTTTTCAGCGCCTGCCTGGCCAAGCTCGGCAAGTCTGTTTGTAGCGTCGATATTCATCAATCATTATCTGATAGTGCACGCGATATTCTCAAAAGTAAAAAGATCAAGAATGTTGAATGCTTTACCGGGGATGCACTCAATGGCTGGATGCCTGAGCAGGCTCATGATGTAGTGGTAGTAACAGGCGGGGTACGTGACATTCCTCGTGTATTTATGGAATGGGTAAATCCTGGTGGTAGACTGTTTGTGATCAGTGGCGAATCTCCTGCAATGCAGGCTCGTTTGCTAAAACGCCTGAACATTTCAGACTGGGAAGAAGAAAATTTATTTGAAACCGACCTGCCGCTACTGACACATGCGGAGCGGCCAGTTGAGTTTGAGTTTTAACAAAAACAGAAGACCCACCAATAACACTGGATGGGAAAGGACAGAGCGGACTATGAAACTTAAATTATTAAGCAGTGCCTTGATCTTATGCAGCATCTTCAGCACGACTACAGCCTCGGCGGTGGATCTGATAGGGGTCGTTGACATGGCCATCAAAAACGATCCCGGTTTGAAAGCTGAAGCCTGGCGGCGGGATGCAACCAGTGAAAACAAGTATCAAGCCAGAGCTGCGCTGTTACCTAGTTTAAGTGGTACCGCCAGCATGACCAGAGGTGATTCCACCGTTGATATCGCCAACACACAAGTTTCAGACAACGATATTGATAATGAAAGCCTTGGTTTAAGTTTTAGGCAAACGCTGTTCAACTGGGGTCAGTTTAAGAACTACCAGATTGCCAGCGACCAAATGGATCAGGCTGGCGCCAACTATGAAGCCATTTATCAGAACTTCCTGTTGGATGTGGCTAACCGCTACTTTACTTTGCTGAATGCGCGGGATGGGGTCAAGTTTTCACGGGCTCAGGAAAAAGCGTTAAATCGGCAACTGGAACAGGCTGAGCAGCGTTATGAAGTGGGCTTAACTGCCGTCACCGATGTGCATAACGCACAAGCGAGTTATGATCAGGCGCGCGCCACTGTAATTCGAGCCGTAAATGCCCTACGTGATGCAGAAGAAGCATTAACAGAAAAAACCGGAGTGATGTTTGAGGCCTATAGCGGCTTAACTGAAAACTTGCCTTTGGAACGCCCTGAACCCGCCAATCCAAATGACTGGGTCGATATGGCATTGCAATATAATCCAGTAATAAAAGTTCGGCAAATTGCTACCGAAATTGCAAGTGCAACCGTTTCTGCGCGCCGTGCTGGTCATTACCCTACACTTGGCTTAGTTGCTTCTTATAGCGACAACACCAACAACAATTATCAGTTGAGAAATGATTTCCAGCAAGTCATCGCCACTGTACCCTTAGAGTCTTTTAGTACCACTTATGGACTGCAGCTAAATGTGCCGCTGTTCTCAGGAGGACGCACCACTTCTGAAACCCGACAGGCAAGTTACAATCGCAATGCCGCTCTGGATGATCTGGATGCACAGCAACGCGCTACTACCCGGCAAACAAAAAATGCCTATAACGCGATTGAAGCCGGTATTGAAGAAGTCCAGGCTTTAAGACAAGCACTGGTTTCCGCAAAAAGCTCATTAGAGGCAACCCAGGCAGGCTTTGAAGTCGGTACTCGTACTATCGTAGATGTGCTTATCGCTGAACAGTCCTACTGGCGCTCAGCACAAAACTATTCAACTGCACGCCACGGCTACATTCTCTCGCATCTGGCACTACGCCAGGCGACTGGTGTGCTCAGCCGGGATGATTTGGAAACGGTAAATACGCTGTTGCAAACCCAGGAAGCTGAACTTTTACCTGCAGACAATTCCTGATTCTGACGCCGGGCTACCAGCCCGGCATCTCAGCAATGCTTTGTTATGCAGCCACCGCTGTTGTTCTCAGAAAACATTAAAGTATTTTTTCAATCTGATCGAGGGTGCGTGAAAGCGCACCGCGGCCTTCACTTACCAGACGTAAACCTGCAGTGCCCATTTGATCACAACGGTTAGGGTCAAAAAACAAAGCAGACACCGCTGCAGCTAATTGCTCAGCATCTGCCACCTCCATCGCCGCACCACGCTGAATCAGACGGGAACTAATCTCGGCAAAGTTAAACATATGCGGGCCGAAAATTACCGGCTTGCCTAATGCCGCGGGCTCGAGCACATTATGGCCACCAAGCGGGGCGAATGATCCGCCGACAAAGGCCACATCAGCCGCTGCACAATATCTGAGCAACTCACCCATAGCATCGACCACAAAACAATTCGTTTGTGGTTCACATATTTCAGTTTCGCTGCGCAACTGAATGGTCAGCCCCTGGTTTTTAGCTAATTGAGCCGCTCTACCAAAACGCTCCGGATGCCGGGGAACCAACACTAACAGTGCATTGGAATGGTTTTTCAAAATTTCTACAAACGCTTCTAAAATGGGCTCGTCATCGCCCTCATGGGTGCTGGCCGCTAATAACACCGGTCGAGAAAAGCCCCAGCCCAGGCGGATAATTTCTCCTTCTTCCAGAAGACTGGCGGGGACTCGAATATCAAACTTGAGGCTGCCGGTAACATCTACACGAGAGGCATCGACTCCACATTGGATCAAACGTGCAGCATCGGTTTCCGATTGGGCTGCAGCCCAGGCGACTGAACCTAACACCTTGGCCGACAAGCGCGGCAACATCTGATAACCCTTAAGTGATTTTTCAGACACTCTTGCATTGGCGATCACAACCGGAATCCCTAGCTGCTCTGCCCGGCGGTATAAGTTGGGCCAGATTTCGGTTTCCATGATAATCAACATGCGTGGTTTTAAGTGTGTATAAAACCGTTTAACTGCACCTGGCAAATCGAGTGGCGCATAAATATGGAAAACAGTATCAGCTAAAACTTCCTGAATTCTTGCAGAACCGGTAGGCGTAAATCCAGTGACTACAATTGGAATGTCCGGCCAGCGTGCCTGCAAGCCACGTATCATCGGAA
The DNA here is from genome assembly GCA_964195815.1 of uncultured Acidimicrobiia bacterium. Classification (GTDB taxonomy): domain Bacteria; phylum Pseudomonadota; class Gammaproteobacteria; order Xanthomonadales; family SZUA-36; genus SZUA-51. Next base: position 7,968 of record CAXMRK010000069.1, read on the forward strand.
TGGCCGCATTAACTTCACCCACTGATACCGCATGGACAACAATGCCATTGGTTAATCTGGGCGGCTGAAAAAAGCCAAAACGCTCACTCCAGCGATGCCAATAATCCGCGTCACGTAGACCACGCCATATCAGGTGCAGCAAGAGCACAGGCGTGAGCAGATAAATGGCAATGTTATAGAAAATACGCATGTATTGACAACGTGTAAAACCTGGCCGCGATTATATCACCTGCAAGCTTTGGCAGATGCTTGCAAACAATTTTCAAGCTGATTGCTTTGTGTTGATCAGGATATACTTAGCGCATGACATTTGTCGATAACAATTGGCTGCAATGCCTGAAAGATCACTGGCAAAATTCAGCCAGTGTGGCTGCTGACATTTTCCCAGAAGATGAATTGTTACATTTACACTCAGCTTCACCCTGGGCTATCGAAAAACTCAACAACAACAACCATTGGCTGACTGAATTATGGCCGCGGCTGAATAAGAATATTCCTGCTGAACATGAATCTCTTGAGCTGTTGGTTGCCAGTACCGATCTCGATACCGGCCTGCGACAGTTTCGCAACCGGGAAATGCTGCGGATTATCTGGCGTGATCTGAATGAAAAAGCGGAGACAGAAACAACCCTGAGCGACCTAAGTCATCTGGCTGAGCTATGTTTGCAATACGCGCTGGATAAACTGCAAGGCCAGCTTTTAGCTCAACATGGCCAGGCTGTTGCTGAAGATGGAACAACGGCCAGCTTTGTGGTGCTGGCAATGGGCAAGCTTGGCGGTGGGGAACTGAACTTATCCTCAGATATTGACCTGATTTTTTTTCATACCGGCCATGGCAAGACCTCAGGAAATAAACAAAACCGCGGCAGTATCAGCAACGAGCAGTATTTTAATCGCCTGGGACAACGGCTGATTAAAACGCTTTCCTCAATTCAGGCCGAAGGTTTTGTTTTCCGTGTTGATACCCGTCTTCGACCCCACGGTCAATCAGGGCCCTTGGTACCATCTGCTGCTGCCCTGGAACAGTATTACCAAAGCGAGGGGCGCGACTGGGAGCGTTATGCACTGATTAAAGCGCGTCCGGTTGCCGGTGATATAGCCAGTGCTGATGAATTACTCGAACAATTGAGGCCATTTATCTATCGACGATATCTGGATTACGGTGCCATTGAGTCGTTACGCGAAATGCATCAGATGATCCGCACTGACGCAAATAAAATTGCCAGCAAAAGCACCCTGGGAATTGACCTCAAACGAGGCCTCGGGGGAATTCGAGAAGCCGAGTTTTTTGTCCAGAGCTTCCAGCTATTACGCGGCGGGCGAATAGCAGAACTACGCCAAAGTAGTTTCCTAACGAGCCTGGTTGAACTACAAAACCACCAATTGCTTGAGCTGTCTCAGGCAAATTCACTACGCCATGCCTACCTTTTCCTGCGGCAAATGGAAAACCGGTTACAGGCATTACATGACCAGCAGATTCATCATTTACCCTCGAGCGAACAAGATCAGCAATGCCTTACTCAGGCAATGAGGCTGGATAGCTGGGATGCTTTGTTGAAAGCATTAGAACCGCAACAACAAATCATCCAGCAATTATTTGCCAGCTTATTCAACGAGCAACAGAACGAAAGTCAGCTACATCGTTATCAGGCCTTGATGCAGGCCGAGTGGCAACAGGCGGGCATCAACTTGCCTGCTGATACACTGGGCTCACTCAGCAACAGATTAGAACAGCTTAAACGCGCACCTCTTAGCCAACGCGCCAGTGACCGCTCACAACGTTTACTGGAACGGGTGCTGGAATTGAACCTGGCCACTCCGCTGACGCTACCGGTATGGGAGGATCTGCTCAGTTTCATTGTTGCTGTAAGTCGTCGCAGTGCTTATCTTGCTTTACTCATCGAGCACCCTCACGCACTCGAAAGATTGCTGCAACTCTTCGCTCAAAGTGACTGGGTGGCCGCTGAAGTCATTCGCTATCCGGTATTGCTTGACGAACTGATTGACCCAAAACTGAATCAGCCTGCAGATGTACAGACCATGCTAAGCAACCTTCAGCGGATCAGTAAATCCAGCGAAAGCACCGAGACCCTGCTGGAAAACCTCAATCAGTATAAACGTGGCCAACAGCTACGCATTGCGATCGCTGAACTCAGTGGCGAATTGACTAGCCATGCTGCGCAATATTTTCTTTCGCAATTGGCAGATTGTTTGTTACAGGCTTGCTTAAACGCAGCTATTGAGATGCTTCAGCAACGGCATGGTCAAATTGCCGGCCTCAACTGGGTCGTCATCGCTTATGGCAGTCTCGGCGCCAATGAAATGACCTACGCTTCTGACCTGGATCTGGTGTTTCTGTTTCAGCTGAATGCAGAGGTTGTGAGTCCACAGCAACAGCTATCCGATGGTGACAGACCGCTGGGTGCCGAACAATATGCCAGCCGTATTGGTCAACGTCTGATTGCCTTTCTGACCACACTTACACCAGCAGGTCGTCTGTATAGTGTGGACTCGCGCCTACGGCCAAACGGCAAGGCTGGGACGCTGGTAAGCCGGCTTGATGCCTTTGCGCAATATCAGGAAAACTCCGCCTGGATATGGGAACATCAGGCTCTGACACGCGCGCGCGCTGTTTGTGGCGATCAGGAATTGTGTGAACAATTCGAGAAAATTCGGTTACAGATACTGAGTGAAGCGCGCCCGTCCATCGACAAACTACGTCAAGAAATTGTATCCATGCGGCACAAAATGCGTGAGCAACTGGAAATGAAAACTCATTATCAACGGCTCAAGCATGAGTTTGGGGGGCTAGGTGATATTGAGTTTATCGCCCAATACGGTGTGCTTGCACTTGCATCCCAACATAAACCCTTGCTCCTGCCGCGTGACAGTTGTGGCCAGCTAAAAGCCCTCGGCATAACTGATTTGTTGGATAAAAAAACCGCTGATGAATTAATCGCAGCCTGGACACAGCTTAGCCGCAGTCGACAACAGTTAACCCTGCAACGTACGCCAGAAATCAATATTGCTGAACAGGACAGACAGCTTATGCAGACGGTTCAGTCTATTTGGCACACGCTGATGGAAACAGAAAGTTGTGACTAGCCCGCATATTGATCAGGCTTTGATTTACAAACCCAACAAGGCGCCGCGTTTAATTAATTCCACAGCAACCCGATCAGCCTCTCTGATCAGATGGCAGTGTTCAAATCGCCCTATCTCCTCCAGCTGACCAAGATAACGCTTCACCTTGCCCCTCGCCTGCTCCTTACCCAGCGCTCTCACTGGACGATCACTTGCACAGGCTTCAGCAAGCATATTTATCGAATCTGCAGTTACCCAAAACTCGCTGGCTTCAGCTTGTGCCTGTCGAAAAGCCACGGAGTCATCACTGGCAATAAGAGACCAGTTTGGATTATTAAGCAGCTGTGACTGTAAACAGTCCACTATAGCTGTTGGTGTTCGTCTGGACGGACATAAGGTCACCGCTTTACCAGAACTTTTTGCCTGTTTCAGCCATGTGTTCAGGCTGGATTCATCCCAGTAGAGGTAATCTGTAGCTCCCCCGAAAAGCAACAATAAATGGGGTGCGCCAGCAGATAAAGGCGGCGGTATTTTTACCAGAGAACCGAGAAAAGTGATGATATTGGGCCCGTTTAGCTGGTCGTGACTGGGCAGCAATAACCACTCCCAACTCTGCTCTCTAAGTTTAGGCTTAACCACTGGATTGAGGATTTGAATATTGTTTAATTTTATCCCAAAACGCTTTTTCATAGATGCCGAGCATCTCGCAGCGCGGCGACCACACCCAACCAACAGAGTCATGCATTCAGTACGGGGTAATGACTCCGCAGCCGATAAACCGATGCGATTTACTTCAAAAGCTGATACACAATTATCGATAGATGTTTTAATCTGTGCCTTAATAAGAGACTCAACCAAAGCTTCAGACTGATGCAAATGCCCGACCCGGCCATCATCAAGCAGCAAAATTTGTGTACTCTTTTTGGGTCTTAGGCTCATTGGTTTATCGAATTATTGATTTATTCACTTATTATTGTATTCGGGCGTTAAAATAACAGATTATCGATTGGAGAAATAACCGTGGCACATAATACCGATGCTAACAACCAGAACCTGATTCCTGCAAGCGCAGAACTATCCTATCAAATTAGCCGCGATGACCTGCCTTTAAGCTGCCCAATGCCTAACATGGAAGCATGGAGCTCCCACCCTCGAGTTTTTCTGCCGCTGGACGAAGAAGGGAAAGCGCATTGCCCTTATTGTGGCTCTCACTTCAATCTGGCCTGAGAACTCTCAGCCTTTAATAAAAAATCAGGATAGCGCTCTTGCACATTGTTCATTTGCTGGCAGCCATGAAAACCGGAGGATCTGAATTGGTCGTGCTGGAACTGGCCGAATATTCGCGTGCACACGGGCACCGGCTCAGCGTTTTCTCTGCGGCTGGTGATCTTTGCCCAAGATTACACGCCAGCGGCACAGAACATCTGCACTGGCCTGTGGGAAAGAAAAGCCTCAAGTCTCTGAAACTAATCAAACAGCTGGCAGAATGGTTATTAAACAACCCTGCAGATATTCTGCATGCCCATTCCCGCCTTCCAGCCTGGATTGCCTGGAAAGCAATACAGCAAATGCCCGCAACATTGCGGCCACATTTAATAACCACTGTTCATGGTCATTATTCTGTTAGCCGATACAGCGCCGTTATGGTCAAAGGAGAACGGGTGATTGCAGTATCTAACAGCATTTCTGAATATATCCAGAAAAACTATACTGATGTGAACCCGGATAAAATCACAATTATTCCACCGGGTGTGGATCGTGATAAATTTCCCTGGCAACATCAACCAACTACTGAATGGCTGAGTACCTTTGCGCAGCAATTTCCCAGCATTCAACAACGCCAGATTATTATGTTGCCCGGGCGTCTCACCCGCCTGAAAGGACATAAAAGCTTTGTTCGGCTGTTGGCGGGATTAATCCAGTCCGGCCTCCAGGTTCACGGACTGATCGTTGGACCAATGAGCGCCAGTAAGCAGCACTATCTTGATGAGATATCTGAATTAGCGCTGGATTTGGGAATCGCTGACTTTGTTGATTATGCTGGCAACCGAAAAGACATGGCCGACTTGATGGCACGTTCTGATTTAGTCCTTAACCTATCTATCAAAGCCGAAGCTTTTGGGCGCACAGTCAATGAAGCGCTGAGTGTAGGTACGCCGGTAGTTGCCTGGAATCGCGGTGGGGTTAGCCAACTTCTCGGTGAGTTATTTCCACAAGGCCAGGTTCAGCCAGGTGATGAAGCGTCTTTGCTGAAAACCTGTCGGCAAGTGCTACAAGGGCCAGTAGAAATTGAATCCAATCAACGTTACAGCCTGGAAAATACCAATCGGGCTACACTTGAGCTATATGAGGCCATTAGCAAATGATTCTAGCGGGCTATCATAAAAACCCCTGGTGGGCTGCCATACTGATCGCGGCTTACCCGCTACTGTTACCTTTTCAACGGACTGCAGAAATACCGCTTAGTTTGCTCGCTCTCACGGGCATTATCCTGCTCTGGAAACAATTTCGGGCGATTAAACACTGGCCCACTTCGCGCGCATTACTGCTGGTTTTTCTATGCATGCTGATACCAATGGCGGTCTCTGCTTATGATGCTTTTGATCCAACAGGTGCCTGGTATCACTCTTTTGTTGCCCTGAGATTCTTTTTTGCCGCACTGGCAATGGCCTGGTTATCCCGTTTCACGGCGGTGCGAAACCGCGCCATGCTATTAATTTCACTGGTGCTTGGGTTCTGGGTCGTTGACAGCTTGATCCAGTTTGTTTTCGGTACCGACTTATTAGGATTTCCGAATACTGCAGAACGCTTAAATGGCCCCTTTGGTATGCGCCGTTTTCGGCTGGGTATGATCCTCGCTGTGTTCTCACCTATTCTTTTTGAGCAGATTCGTCGTAGCTGGGGTGCCTGGGGTCTTATAGTAGTAGTGCCCCTGACAGTCTATGTAGTAATACTCAGTGGGGTGCGTTCCGGCTGGGTCATCATTACTTTGGCAGTTCCCCTGTTCTTGTTCTGGGCAGCACAACGCAACCGTTGGCCACTGGTACGACTGAGCGCTATCACAACTATCGGCGCTGTGGCATTGTTGAGCCTTGCCTGGTTAACTTCGCCTTTGGTTCAAGAGCGGATAGAGCTCAGTCTGGGCCTGGGTTCAGGGAAGATGCATACTACAGACATCGCCTTGTCCAAGCGCATTCCTATTTGGGAGACCTCCTGGCGCATGTTCCGCGCCCACCCAGTCAACGGCGTTGGGCTAAACAGTTTCCGAGAAGCCTATATCGTCTATGCAGCAACTGATGATCCACATGTAGCAGAGAACGGTATGGGCGGTTACCACTCGCATAATCTTATACTGGAAACGCTCTCGGTTACCGGCCTAATAGGTCTGCTCGGACTACTTCTAGCAACAAGAATTATGTACCGATTATGGCTCCAGGCTGATAGCAGCTCGCGTCAATCGATGCTACCGTTTGCCCTGGCTCTGGTATTGTTGATGCTACCGTTTAATTCTCACTTTTCTCATTATGGTACTTTTCTATCATCGGTAACCTGGTGGCTGGCTGGGCTCTGGTTGGGTGCTTTCCGTCGACGGGAATAAACATGTCACAAAATAAAACTGCTGTCAGCGCTGTTATTACCACTTTTAATAATGCGCCAACTCTCGAGCGCTGTTTAGATTCATTAAGGTACAACGCCGAATTGTTGGTCGATGAAATACTGGTATTGGACTCCGGCAGTACCGATGAT
>CAXMRK010000070.1:0-20391 GCA_964195815.1 uncultured Acidimicrobiia bacterium
CCTCTGAGCTTAACAGGCCACTGAGGTTGTCCTCTTTTTACGATTTCAAGAGAGTAATCATCTTCTGAGTTTTTATCATCCATATCAGCCTGTAGGATGGGGGAAAGGCTCGTGTATATCTGCCCCTCTCCATAGTTACTCTGTAGGGTGTTGGCTTTGTCTTCAGCGAGTTTTAGTTCATCAACGCTCAGTCTTTCTTCAATGCGCTTCATTGTTCTGTAATATTTTGGGCGCTCCGTAGTTTGAGATAATTTCACCCAGGCATAGGCATCAGTCAAATCTTTAGCTACACCTTGACCTCTGAGATGCATAATAGCGAGATTATATTGGGCGCGTTTATTACCGATAATCGCAAGCTGTTTAAATTCAGTATAAGCTTGTGCATAGTCTTCATTTTCATATGCAACACTGGCACTAGTGAAGTCTGCGATTACGCTTTGAGAGAAGAACAGAAGAGCAAGAACAAGTAATTTTTTCATGAGGCTATCCATGTTTTGAAACATTAATTAATCCCATTAATGGAACGTCACGGCTCCCCCCGTTACCGATCACATCAATGCCACATCGCAATCCTTTGCGACAAGTAAAAGTATCACTCCTAATAATTACTGTCAAGATAGATAGTAATTTGCGATTTGTTCTCATTCGTAATGGAGCTTATAACAAAAAATGAATCTTATTGTCACGAGTGTGACTATATAAATTTAGCGAATTACAAGCCGTAAGCCAGCACCAAAACGGCGGTCAACACGATCCATAAAATAAACATTAATGGAATCCCAACCTTCATAAAATCATTGAATTTATAACCGCCGGCATTCATTACCAGCAAGTTGGTTTGATAAGCCATTGGAGTAGCGAAGCTGAGGTTAGCGCCAAATAGCACCGCGAGGATAAAAGGTTCGGCCGGTAGACCAAGCCTGAGGGCAATACCAATGGCAATAGGTGTACCAATGACTGCTGCGGCATTATTTGAAACCACATTAGTCAGCAAGGCCATCAATAACATCACCCCTGCAATAACAAAGGTCGGTGAGGCCCCAAAGGTTATTGCGAGGAATACCTGGGCCAGGTAATCAGCACCGCCGGTTTTCATCAGTGCTGCACCCATAGCCAATGATGAGACAATAATCAGGATAACCTGGGAACTCAGTGCGCCAATGGCCTCTCGCCAGCTCAAGCAGCCGGTAACAATTAATACCAGGGCACCGAGCAAGGCGGCGATTTCAATCGGTAATGAAAAGGGTAGAAAGGTAAAAGCGGCAAGCATAACAACACCCATCATTGTTGCCAGTGCAATAGGTGCTTTTTTGGTTTTTGGTAAAACACCGGTGCCATCAAGCACTAATAATTCTGCACCACGCTTAAGCTCAGCAAAATTCTCAGGGCTGGACTGAACCAGTAATACATCGCCAGAGCGCAACACAACTTCATCCAGTCCCTTGGCTTCGCGTGGCTGGCTGCCTTCAAAGCGGTGGAATGCGAGCAGGCGTAATCCGTAACGTGACTGCAACTTGGCTTTCCCGATTTTCATATCGAGCAATCGTGAAGCAGGCGTGATCGCAACCTCGGCAATCTGCATTCCTTCTGCACTGAGCGGATGTTCGGCATCAACAGCATGGATGCCAGAGTGCAATATTGCTCCTAATAAGCGTGCATATTCATGTAAATTGGGTTGTGTGTCGGTAGTAGTAATACGGTCATCTGCACGCAGGACTACATCCGGAAATGGGGTTACAAAAACGCCACCGCCACGCTGAATTTTTTCAACTTTTAGATCGCCGCCACTTTTTTCTATGGCATGGGCAAGGGTTCGACCAACAAAGGGACTGTTAAAGTTGAGGCGTAATTGAGCGGTATACAGGCGCGACACTTGAGATTCAATGGGTGCCTGACGCTCCGGGATGATCCGTGGAGCAATTAGCCAAAGATAAAGAACGGCAACTACTCCGCCGATCAGGGCTGGAAGTGCAAAATCAAACATATCAAACGCAGTAATGCCAAGATCTGCAGCAACATTAACCACCAGAAGATTGGTTGAGGTGCCGATAGTGGTGGTCATGCCACCAATAATGCTAGCAAAACCCATGGGTAATAAGGTTTGTGATGGTGATGTACCGGTACGTACTGCGACTCCCAGTAATAAGGGTAGTAACAGAACAACAATTGGCGTGTTATTAATAAAGGCGCTGAGTGCCCCGGTAATAATTAGAGTGACGAGTAATGAAATCGCGGGCCAGCGGCGCCACATGCTGGCAAGAAAGCGGCCAACGGGTTCCAGCGCGCCGGTTCTGATCAGACCGGTACCTACAATCATCAAGGCGCAAACAGCAATTAAGGCTTTATGCCCGAATCCTGTGAAAAACTCTGTAGCTGACAACACTCCGGTATCTGTTTGATAGGGAAACCAGGTAAAACCTAGTGCGAGCGCAAGCAACACAACGAGTGCCGTTGTTTCCAGCGGAATTTTCTCGCGGGAAAACATAATCAGAGCAACCAGGATAAGGATCATTACCCCGAGAGCGTGTGGGTTGGGTGCAGCAATATCTATCATCTGGGCAGTATTATAATTTAATTGCCTTTGTTGGGTTTGATTGAGTTAAATAAATGACCTTGCAGGATAAAGACCCTATAATTCCTCATTGCATACTCTAAGAGAACTATATGATCACAGATGACTCCATTAATGAAATCAGCGAAGTGATTACTTCGGACTATAGTGGTGAGCACTCTGATGAATTACCCGTGTTGCGCTTACGTAAACGAGAAGAGCGGCGGATCAAAGCAGGGCATGTCTGGATATTTTCTAATGAGGTTGATACCCAGCTAACGCCATTGAAGTCGTTTGATGCCGGTGAGTTAGTGATGATTGAAGCTTCAAATCAGCAGCAATTGGGCGTGGGTTACATCAATCCACACTCTTTGATTTGTGCTCGCTTGATTACCCGCAATACTAAATCCCGCATTGGCCGCCGCTTTATTGCGCAACGCTTGAGACTTGCCCTGGATTTACGCCAGAGTTTGTTTAATCAAGAGTGCTATCGCTGGGTATTTGGGGAAGCAGATGGATTGCCCGGTTTGGTGCTAGACCGCTATGGTGATGTGGTGGTAGGCCAAATAACGACTGCAGGAATGGAAGTTCTGCGTGAAGATATTGAGGCAGCTATTAATAAGGTGCTGGACCTTAAATGTCTGATATGGCGTAACAGTAGTGCGGTCAGGGAACAAGAAGGTCTGGAGCTATATAACACAGTTGCTGCTGGTGAGGCCCCTGAGTTCCTTGAAATTAAAGAAGGTGACCTACGCTTCCAGGTGCCCGCCCTGAGCGGACAAAAGACGGGTTGGTTCTACGATCAAAGAACTAACCGCAGCCGACTCAATACATATGCCGCTGGTAAAACAGTATTGGATTTATTTTGTTATGCCGGAGGCTGGGGGATTGCAGCTGCTGCTGCAGGAGCTACCGAAGTGACTTGTGTAGATGCATCTGCAGCCGCTATCAGCCAGGTTGAGATAAATGCAAAGCTGAATCAACAGGCTGAGAAAGTGACTGCGGTGAGTGCCGATGCATTTAATTATTTACGTGAAGCCAAAGCTGAAGAGCGATCTTTCGATTTGATTATTGTTGACCCTCCTGCTTTTATTAAAAAAGCGAAAGATAAGAAGGCCGGTCTAGAGGCTTACCAGCGTGTGTTTTCAATGGCCATGCGGGTATTAAATAAGGACGGTATTATATTTGTTTGCTCATGCTCGTTTCATCTTGATGATAACGAATTACAAATGGCACTTCAGCGTGCTGCCCGGCATCTTGATCGCCAGGCTCAGGTTCTGGAGTTATTGCAACAATCCCCTGATCATCCGGTGCATCCGATGATTCCACAAACACGCTATCTCAAGGGCGTAATCGCGCGCATAGGAGCAACTTTCTAGAATGCAGCAACAGTTACCTTACTTCGTTGATATAGACCCGGTGGCTATTGCTCTCGGTCCGCTACCCTTGATTGAAAAAACCTTAAGCATTCATTGGTACGGAATTATGTACCTGTTGGCTTTTCTGACATTTTGGAAGCTTGCAGAATGGCGTGCAAAAAAAGATTCGTGGCGCGGTTGGCAAGCTAATGAAGTCAGCGATTATCTTTTCTATGCCATTCTCGGTGTGGTGCTGGGTGGCCGCATAGGCTACATGCTGTTTTATGCTACAAATCAGTTAATCAGTGATCCATTATCATTATTCCGTATCTGGGATGGTGGCATGTCATTTCACGGTGGACTGATGGGTGTGTTGTTGGTGATGTACATCTATGGCCGTAAGAGTATGCGGGGTTTCTGGAATGTTGCCGATTTTTCTGCACCTATGGTGCCATTAGGCTTGATGTTTGGTCGTATAGGTAACTTCATTGGTGGAGAATTATGGGGACGCAAAACTGATGTTGCCTGGGGCATGATATTCCCTAATTCAATTGAAAGCCCATTACCCATAGATGCATTGCAACAGTTATATTTGAGCGGTGCGCTGAACGCGGAGGCTCGACATCCATCGCAGCTTTATCAAGCGGGCCTTGAAGGTTTGCTGCTATTTGTAATCCTGTGGATTTATTCTCGAAAACAGCGTCCGCCAGCAGCAGTTTCCGGAATGTTCTTATGCGGATATGGGATCTTCAGGTTTAGTGCGGAATTTTTCCGGCAACCGGATGCACAATTGCAGTTCATCGCCTTTGACTGGTTAACTATGGGCCAGATTTTATCCTTACCCATGGTGATTGCTGGTATTATTTTGTTATTAATCGCTTATCGTTCCAATACACCCACAATAATAATTAGCAGGTAAACAAATGCAGCCTTATTTGTCGCTGTTACAACAAATTCTAGATCAGGGTTCGGTCAAACAAGATCGAACTGGTACGGGTACCATCAGTCTTTTCGGTCATCAGCTCCGCTTTGATCTAAAACAGGGTTTTCCTCTGGTAACGACTAAAAAAATACATTTAAAATCAATTATATATGAGCTGCTCTGGTTTTTGGCCGGCGACACAAATATTAAATACCTGAATCATAATGGGGTAAAAATATGGGATGCATGGGCGGATGAGAAAGGTGAATTAGGACCAGTCTATGGTGCACAGTGGCGTGATTGGCAAACCCACGATGGTCGCCATATTGATCAGATCCAAACATTGTTGAATGATCTCCGGGAGCGTCCATATTCACGCCGGCATATTGTTTCAGCCTGGAACCCTGGGGTGCTCCCAGATGAAACCGTTTCCCCGCAGGAGAATGCCAGCCGAGGACTACAAGCTTTGCCGCCGTGTCACACCATGTTTCAGTTCCATGTTAATTCCGGCCGTCTGAGTTGTCAGTTATACCAGCGCAGCGCAGATGTATTTCTAGGTGTGCCTTTCAATATTGCTTCCTATGCCTTATTGACGATGATGATTGCGCAGGCAACTGGCCTTGAGCCAGGAGATTTTGTGCATACATTTGGCGATGTACACATTTATTCCAATCATTTAGATCAGGTTAAAGAGCAGCTCAGCCGAGAGCCTTATCCATTACCTCAAATGCGCATTAATCCGGATGTATCTGACCTGTTCGCGTTTAAATATGAAGATTTTGAGCTGCTGGATTATCAGCACCACCCATTAATCTCTGCCCCCATCGCTGTATGACGGATAAAGTACCTACAATCACATTAATTGCAGCTATGGACCGCAACCGCGGGATTGGTTTCGAAGGCGATATGCCCTGGCGCTTACCCGGTGAGCTACAGCATTTTAAAGCAACCACAATGGGTAAGCCCATCATTATGGGTCGCCGGACCTGGGAGTCAATTGGGCGCGCATTGCCGGGCCGTCAGAATATTGTAATTACCAGTCAGCCAGAGTATCAGGCTGAAAATTGTGATGTGACCTCAAGTTTGGAAGAAGCACTTTCCATTGCTGCCGGCAATGAAATAATGATCATAGGTGGCGGTATGCTCTATCAACAGGCATTGCCACTGTCAAAACGCATGGTACTGACTCTGGTGGATGGAGAGTATCCGGCTGATACCTGGTTTCCGGAATGGCAATCAGATCAGTGGCAAGAATTAAGCCGGCATTTGGTTACCGTTGATGATGGGGTAAGCAGCAACTATCAGATTGTTGATTTTCAGCGCTGATTTTTCTTTTTTTTACGTGGTTTTTTATAGTTTATCTGAACCACTTTTCGATCCTCCAGACGCATTGCTGTAAGCTTTCCACCCCAAACGCAACCACTATCCAGACAAATGACGTTATTTCCCTGATAGAGCCCTAACGCCGCCCAGTGGCCAAATAAAACCGTCCACTTTTTTTTGCGGATAGTTTTTGCTTCATACCAGGGTTTAAAGCCTTTTTTCTGCGAACCTGGAGGCCCTGAAGATTTTAAGTCTAATTGTCCTCTGGCATTCGAAAAACGCATGCGGGTAAATACATTTGTAGGCAGGCGCATGCGCCTCCAGACACCTAGGCCTGGAACCAGGCCGATCGAATGTCTTGCATACACTTTGTTGAAGTATTTCTTGCGTCGCTTGCTTCTGAGAATGGATTCGACTTCATGCGCCATGCTTAAAGCATCCCGCACTTTCCATTTTGGTAGCAAGCCTGCATGTACCAGCAGGTGTTGGCTGCTTTTATGTTGATAAAGCAAGGGGCGTTTATTCAGCCATTTGATCAGATTTTCCCGATCATGGGCTTTGAAAATAGCTTCAAACTCCGGGTTTTGAGAGCCACCATGAGGCAGTCGGCAGTCTTGAGCCAGCAGATGAATGTCATGGTTTCCTAGAACAGTGGTAACAGACGATCGGAGTTGGTGGATCAATCGCAGCGTTTCCAACGATTGGCCACCTCGATTGACCAAATCTCCAGTCAGCCAAAGCTGGTCTGAAGCAGGCTCAAAATTAATTTTATCCAGAAGTCGCGCCAATGTTTCATAGCAACCCTGGATATCCCCAATCACCCATATAGACATGCGCCTATTATACGATAAACTGGTCTTCAATTACCCCATTCACAGCTGCTGGCTAATACCAAAGTAATTGTATCTTGCCTTGAAAAAGCGAATAAAAACCCGCATTTATAGGGTATTGAATGAAATATTACTGGGTTGCCTGTAGAGGCGATGCAGGGGAAAGTAAATGGAATATAAAGATTATTACAAAACCCTGGGTGTAGAACGCACAGCATCTGCCGATGAGCTTAAGCGTGCCTACAGGAAACTCGCCCGAAAATTTCATCCGGATGTTAGCAAAGAAACCGATGCCACGGAGAAATTTAAAGAGGTGGGCGAAGCTTATGAGGTGTTGAAAGACAAAGAAAAACGCGAAGCATATGATCAGCTTGGAGCAAACTGGAAGGCTGGTCAGCATGGTTTTCAGCCACCTCCAGGCTGGCAGCAGCAAACCGGATTTGGTGGCGGGCACGGCGGTGCCTCAGGCTTCAGTAGTTTTTTTGAAGATTTGTTCGGTGGCGGCGGCCAGTATAGTTCTGGCCAGCAGCGTAGCTATCGTGCCCGTGGCGAAAATATTCGGGCACGTGTTGGTATCGATATTGAAGATGCAATTAATGGCACAACCCGGTCCTTTAATATGCAAATTCCGGAGCAGGATCAATTCGGGCAAAACGTGCCCAAGCAACGTAGTTTGAATGTAAAAATCCCCAAAGGAATCCGCGAGGGTCAAAGTATTCGCCTGGCAGGTCAGGGTGGTGCAGGTGTAGGTGGTGGACCTCAGGGTGACTTATTGCTGGAAATTGAGTTCAAACCACATCGTTTATACAGTATTGAGGGTAAAGATATTTCGATGACACTACCCGTATCACCTTGGGAAGCAATGTTAGGGGCAACTATAGAGGTGTCAACGCCGCTTGGTAACGTTGGCCTCAAAATTGCTGCAAATTCCCAGACGGGCAAAAAAATGCGTATCAAAGGTCGGGGATTACCTGGAAAACCAGCAGGAGACTTCTATGTCGTTCTGCAAGTCGTGTTGCCACCCGCCGATGATGAGGACTCTCGTAAGCTCTATGAGAACATGCGCGATCAATTGGATTTTAATCCAAGGTCAAAACAGTAGCTGGCTAAGCTGTCTTTGCATTGAATAAAAAAACCCCCGCCTGATTGGCGGGGCTTGTGTATTATTTTAAATAAAGCCCCAGCACAACTGCTGGGATTTTAGCTACTCAAATAATCGAGTTAATTCAATTCTAAAAATCAGCTGATTTAGAAAACTGCATTTTAAGGGAGCTTTTTAACTCAGCTATAGCACTAGAATCTTCGTAGGTCTTGTTGGTTTTTCTATTAGCTTGTTCCAGGCCGGTTAAGTCACCACTAATTGATTGCGGCAAAATTATATTTCCACTACCTCCATCAAAGCTATCAGCCCCCTGATCTGGTCCCACAATAAATTGTCTAGTACCCGGTCCAGTAAATATATCAACGTCAACTGTACTTAAACCAGGAAAACCTGTGTTTGCAGTAATGGTCCAATCAGACATAGTGGAAGCAAACAATGGTTCGATTTCTATACCTCGATAGCAAAATCCAGCGAAATTATTTTCTGAAATCGCAGCGCTATCAATATCAGCACCAACTACCCCAACAATTTGATTACCATCTAAAATAAATTTATTATTGGTAACAGACATACTTACGTCCTGAATTGAACCATTAAAAATACCTGCGCCAACGGCAACTCCTCCAACACCCACACTATCAGAAAAAGAAAATACATTATTGTTGATAACAACTCGGGTTTTTGAAGGTGCGCTGCCTTCAATTGTTGCAACCACCACACCACCAGAAAACCCATTTGCAGGATTACTGTTGTTGCTTATAATTGAATTTGAGTTGATTGTTGCCGATTGGTTAGAGTCAGATAAAAGAATTGCAAAAGTATTATTAGTAAAAGTTGTGAAGTTCACATCTACCTGCGCACCGGATTTCATAGTTGTATTTATTCCAACATTAAAATCATTTACTGAGCTTTGATTTAACTTGAATGTCCCAAGCAATGTATCTTTGCAACCACCCAGATTAGTAGATTCAGGGGATACGTTAATAGCTACTCTCACACCCTCATCTCTGCCTGGACCAAAAATGTCAACTCTATCAACGCTACCAAAAATCACATCATTATTACAGCTGGCATCATTGGCATTTAAGCCGGTAAAGTGAATCAGGTTTTGTAATGGTGCCCCGGAAATACAGGGTGTATCAGCATTAATGGTCATAAATCGTAAACGCGGTTCACCGCGTACAAATTTAATCGCAGACGGGGTTAGTCCCTCCGTCTCCATAGCTGCACAATCTATGCTCCCGTCAAGAATATTGAGGATGCTGCTAGCTCTGGTAGTCCCTTGAAAGCTTCCCTTGAACTCTTCTACAATTATGCTGCTGACGTTGTATTCAGCCCTATCTAGTCGCACTATTGGCATACCCAAATCTGCTGCTTTCTCCAGGGCGCATTGAATATTCACAGTGTCATCAGAACCGGTTGGGGCAACATCAATAACCAGCTCATCAGGGCTCTGGATTACAAAGTCATCATCGCATTCTTCAGCGGGTGGTGGCGCATTTGCCAATACTACATTGGAAAATATTAAGTTTTCTTGCTGAACATTACCACTTGTGTAATCCCTAACCGGTAATTCAGTAAAGGCACCGCTAGCATTAACTCTGGGTAAAGCTGCGATGGCATCAGCGACATCCATGCCATTACCAATAACCTCACCAAAGACAGTAAAAAAACCACCGCCTTGACCATCACTACCATCCAGAGAAGCGGAATTATCAGTTAGATTAATAAACCACTGACTGGTTGCGCTGTCTTGATTGCCAGCAAGTTTCGCCATGGCAATAGTTCCGCGGATATTTGATCTATTAAATTCATTATTAATCGGTGAGTCAGTAGGAACATCTCCTACAGCACCATTTTTAAAAGTAAAGCCACCACCTTGAATCACAAAGCCCGGAACACTTCGGTGTACGAAGGAATCGACATAGTCGCCATCATTTACATAGTTCAAAAAGTTTGCAACGGTACCTGGCGCCACGGTATCAAACAGTTTGATCTCAATGTCACCTAAGGTAGTTTGCATAATGACATTTGTCGCATTCGCGCTAAATGAGACTACTAAAAGTAAAATTGAACAGCATAGTTGCTTTACATTTAATCTGGCTAAAGGCACCGGGTATTCTCCTGCATGGGTCGTTTATTTGGAATTTGTGTTTATAGATTTTCTACTGGTACGAAACATTTTGCCACTTCAGCAGGAATCCGTGTAGGTTTTTGCGTTTTAAAGTTAATGTAAGCCCAATTGGTTTCTGCTTTAGCCAGTATCTCTTCCATAGCGTTATAGATTTCATAATGTCTCAATGAAGTTGCAGACTTTATATTACTAATCCAGGTCTTGATCGTCAGTATGTCGCCTTCATAAGCAGGCTTAAGGTAGGTGATTTTATGTTCTCTGGCCACCCATCCTGAGGTGAGTTCATGATGCTTTTGCGCTGACCAACCGTTCATCGTTGAATGTGCCACAGCTGCATTTTGCATCCATCTGACATAGTGATAATTGCCCGCATGACCCAGTTCATCAATGTCTGTCGCTGTTACTGTGTATTGGTATTTATAGATAGGAATCATATTAAATTAGTAGCATTGCCGTTTTGAGGGACTGCATAATCAAGTATCAAATATAAGTTGTGCATCATACTCTTTCTGAGAATTCTTTGGAAATTCGATAAAACCATAACTCCAAAGAGTTGATTGGAATTTGATACTCCCTTCCACCAGTGTAGGAGATTTCCTACAATCACCAAGGGAAACTCTCCACTATATCTCTTAGTGTTGGCGCTCTAATCTGAACTCCCAGGTCTAGATAAGTATCGACAGCATGAGTATTGAGAACCTTCAAACTGCCCTAATTGAAACTAAAGCTCGTCTTGATTCCTATAGGATGCAAGCTAACTCTGAGGGCGTTGAGCGATGCGAACAAATGCTGGCTTATTACCAGCAAAGACTTGATCAACTGCAAGAAAAAAATACCCATTTGCAGTCAAAAACACGTGCAAACACATGTAATTACTCTGGTTTTTAATGGGGTTTTAGACAGTGACCCGCTGCTCAATACGAATATTTATTAAGCAAATATTTATTACCTTCATTTGATTTTCTATACCCCAGCTTCAACCAGAAGACAATGTTTTCCAAACCTGATTATGGATAGGGTAGGTGAAACTACTCCGGCTGAATATACCAAATAGCCGAGTTACTATCGGTGCAAAATTGTTCGGAAAATTAAATGCTTTGATTAAATAAAGCACGAGCGCGGACAACAAATTACATAAGCAAAAAAGTTTGACCAAAAGAGCCCGCAACGTATTGCAGTGTTGTTGAATCCTGTATTTTCATTTACAGTGTGCCGGTATTGTAGAGTTCGATGATGTCCATTTTCATAGAGGGAGAAGAGGGTGAACCAAGAAGAAAGGAGTCTGCAACAGGTTCGCTTAGTCACCAGATCATTGATCTCTGGAGTGGTCGGTGTTCTGGCACTACTTACAATGATCACTGTCAGTCCGCTGTTTGCCATCGAACCAGCCAATCGATTGGGTGTTGGGGTAAAAATATTCAAACATTTGGATCTTGAAATTGAAGAGTCTTTCAAGGAGCTTGGGGAGTTACCAATTCATGCTCCAGCAGCAAAAAGAGACTTGGCCGCGCTGAGGGCGCCCGGTAAAGGGCGCCTGAATGTTCGTGGTGGGCGTTGGGTTTCGATTACTCCCGCTCATCCCTTGGTTCCAGGACGAGGAGTCGGAAACCAACTTAGCTGGGCGCACGTAGGATTGCCCGAGCCTCAGACCGACGCTGCTTTTAAAGCGACAGCGGGGCGAGTGTTTCGTGACTACCTCAAGAACAATGCTGCAGCACTTAGAATCAACATTGATGAGTTGGCTGGGCAAGGGCTCACCACAGTCCATGGGGATAGCCAATTTGTGCAAATACACGTTCCGCGTGTGGTAGACGGCGTGCCAGTGCGTGGCAGCTACCTGACAGCGGTAATCAATCGTGGCAACTTGGTTTTGTTTGGCACTAGCCGTTGGGGAGACGTTCAGGTTTCAAAGAGGCCTGAGATTTCTGCCGATTCAGCACGAGCGGCGGTTCAGTCACATGTCGAGCCTTTCACAGTGATAGGCCACTGGGGGAAAGACGAACTCAATTTGGTCCCCATGGCCAACGGCCGAGATGTGCTTGGCGTTGTATTTGGAAAGGGTTACACGCACCGTCTAATCTGGGTCGTGCGGCCAACCTTTGACAACGAAGCTGGCCGATACGAAGCGCTGGTAGATGCCCGTTCTGGCGAGTTGATTTCCTTCACTGATACCAACCACTACGCCGATACCCCCCGTGAATCTATGGGTGGTGTCTACCCTGTTTCCAATGATGGGATCTCACCCGATGGTGTGGAGCAGGCAGGATGGCCGATGCCGTTTGATCACGTGGTGACACTCAGCGGAACGGAGACCACCGATTCAGGTGGTAATCTGCCAAGCCCTGTCGATGGGGACATCACCTCAAGCTTGTCGGGCGAGTTCGTGCGTATCAATGACAATTGCGGCGCCATCAGTCTCACCTCGTCGGGTAATATTGATTTTGGTACTTCAAGCGGTACCGACTGTGCTACTCCCGGCTTCGGCGGCACCGGTAACACCCATGCCGCGCGCACTGGGTTTCACGAACTGAACCGCATTATCGAGATGGGGCGCAGCCAGTTGCCCACCAATGCCTGGCTGCAGCAGCAACTGACCGCGAACATGAATATTAACCTGACTTGTAACGCATCTTGGGGGGGAGGGACTGTAAATTTCTACCGCGAGGGTGGTGGTTGCTTTAACACTGGGGAGATTGCCGGTGTGTTTGATCATGAGTGGGGCCACGGACTGGACGACAACGACGCGAATCCGACGATTTCAGGTCCGTCCGGCGAGGGAATCGCGGATATCTACGCAGCGCTACGCTTGAACGATTCCTGTATCGGTCGCAATTTTCGCTCTACTGTGTGCAGTGGATTCGGTGATCCCTGCCTCACCTGTACTGGAGTCCGAGATATCGACTATGCGAAACGCGCCTCAGGGAATCCACACGACTACACCTGGACCAACGCAAATTGTGGTGGAATTGTGCATTGCGTCGGCGCAACCAACGCCGAGGCTGTGTGGGATCTGTGGAAGCACGATCTTCCTGCTCTCTACAGCATGGACAACAACACCGCGCAGGAGATCGTCACTCGAATGACCTATATCGGTGCCGGCAATGTAGGCCAATGGTTTTCCGGGGGCCCACCGTTTGGCGGCTGCGCTGCGAACAGCGGCTACATGAATTATCTCGCAGCCGATGATGACAACGGCAACATAAGTGATGGGACGCCGCACATGCAGGCCATTTTCGATGCATTCAACCGTCTCGAAATAGCCTGTGAAATCCCTACAGTGGTTGATTCCGGTTGCGCTGGTACCCCGGTGACGGCTCCTGCAGTGACGACGGCACCGCTCGACAAATCGGTGCTTGTTGCTTGGGGGCCTGTGGCAGGGGCCACGAAGTACCAAGTTTTTCGTACTGACGGTGTTTTTTCCTGCGACTCTGGCAAAACCAAGGTGGGTGAAACCACGGGAACGTCACTGGTCGATGAGGGGTTACAGAATGGGCGCGACTACTCCTACGTAGTGCTTGGTATAGGCACTGATGATAGTTGTATGGGGCCAGCCTCGGCTTGCTCGACGGTGGCGCCCGTTGCGGGTCCCAACCTAAAGCTCGATGCCGGATCCTCTTCGCTAATAGCCAACGGTGGCGATGGCGATGCTTTCATCGACAATTGTGAGGCTGGGACGTTGAGTTTTAATGTTCAGAATACTGGGTGGGGTGGGTTGACCAATGTACGAATTACTGGAGTCACACTGGTTTCCCACCCAGGAGCCTCGGTGACGACCTCGTTTCCGGCTGCTGTGGCGCCATCAACTTTGGCACAAGGCGTCACGGGTGTCGGTAGCTTTGATTTCATAGGTGGGGGGCTTTCCTTCGGCGACACTGTGGTGTTTCAAGTTGACTATACCGCAGATGAACTCGCGATTACCAAATCGGAGAATGTGACTATCGACAACGCCGAAACGGACCTTCAATCTGTGGCCAGTCAAACTTGGGACTTCGAGAGTGATCTAGATGGTTGGAATCTAATTCAAGGCACCTTCAACCAGTCGACAACTGGCGGCGGCGCGAATGGCAGCTTTGGATACACTGAATCTTCCGCCAATCTCGATAACCAATGCGACCAGATTCACTCTCCTCCGCTGCGATTGACGGCGACCTCGACCTTGTCGGTTAGTACCAACTTTGATATTGAGAGTTTCTCAGGTCAGTGGTGGGATCGAGCCAATGTGGCTATATGGGACGGTGGAACTAGAATACCGATGGATCCCGACGGAGGTCGCCTTTACAACGCATCTGGTGCTGGAGCTTCGTGTGTGACCGCGGATCAGAATGGTTGGGCTAATGCGCAAACGAGTTGGGCTTCCAGTAGCTGGTCATCCTCCGCAATGGGATCGGCCGCGCTGGCTGGGCAGACCGTTCAGATTGATGTCGGCTATGGCACTGACTCCTCGGTTGTGGGTAGAGGGCTGTGGTTCGATCAAGTTACGGTGACTGATATCGAACTGTTGGTTGCCGACGTGCAGTCGTGCAACTGTCTAGCCGATTTAGTTCTGGATATCACAGACAACGGAACAGGGACCCTGTTCAAGGCCTCAAACTCGATTACCGCCGGCAGTGGGTTTACTGTTGGCGCGACAGAGAGTGTGAGTTTTGAGGCTGGCAATAAGGTTGTCTTGGATAATGGTTTCTCTGTTGTTTCCGGGGGGACTTTTTCGGTGACACTGAAAGCTTGTCAGTAAGCTGAAGTGCGTATTTAGATTGACATTGAAAGCTGTAGTAAATGTGGTGGTGATATACGTATCGATGCCGATATCGAAGGTTCTCCCCATAATCTATCCAGCACAATGTGGATCTTTATTTCTGAAGAGAACTTGCGACCGGCTTTATGGCAAATCTCTTTGACCCGCTGATTGGTGTTTGACATGCTCTTATTGAAACTCCACAGCTTCAATTTAAAAATAGCAGAAGTGGCTCTTATTGAATGGGGTGAAGTTGTCATATATGGACAGATGCCGCACACCAAAGAAAACTCTTTGGAATACAAACAAGGCTGGTCGCCTTAAAGGCATGGTTAGAAAATGCGCAGACTGGCGATCAAGAACTAGTAAATGTAAGCAACCAGGGCTGGCAGATGCTGAACCCTAAAATTGGTAAATATCTTGAACAGAAGGTGTATTGGTGCCGGCACCAGGAGTCGAACCCGGGACCTACTGATTACAAATCAGTTGCTCTACCAGCTGAGCTATACCGGCATTATCAGAAATCTCTTATTTATGATTAAGCATCTTGCTGCTCAGAATAAATCAGAGTTCCCCTACCTGTTAATACTTACAGGTTGGGGGCGTG
Organism: uncultured Acidimicrobiia bacterium; assembly: GCA_964195815.1. GTDB lineage: Bacteria > Pseudomonadota > Gammaproteobacteria > Xanthomonadales > SZUA-36 > SZUA-51. The sequence goes on from CAXMRK010000070.1 coordinate 15,560, forward strand.
CATTGTATGGAAAAAGTGGCGCTTTGGCAATCTTTTGTTGCAAAAAATCTAAAGATTATTCGTTTTCGAGCTGGACTGAATCCGGCTCATCTTCCCAGCACTGAATACTATAGCGGCTAACATCCGGTACTGTTCGGGAAATATTTTTCCATGGAGATTCAACATCGTCCAGTAGTTGATAATCTAGCCAGTAGTGAGTTTCATATTCCCGTCGTGCTCCCAGGTGAGGGTTAAAACCTAAGGCCTGTAACTGTTTCTGGCGCCTTTCAGCGTTGGGTAAATCGTTAAATAAGCCCAGAGAAACGGCATTTTGCTTTTCCCCGGAGGTCACTACAAAATAATCATTTATACCCATCGAGCCCAATTGACTAGCATATTCAATCGCAGCTTCGCGTGATTCTGCAACGGGTAAGTAGACCCAGAACCCTCGCTCGACCCGAGCCTCGGTTTGGCGCTCACGAATCAGAGAGGTATAGGCGCTTAAGCGATCACGCAAGCGGCGCACAATATTTGTGTTTTCTAAAGGGCCAATAGAGGCACACAGATTGGCAGAATAATCATCAGTCTCTACTTCACTGAGTAACTTAATTTCGCTGATATTATCAGCTTCCACAGCTGAACTACCTGTGTGGCCTGAAAGTGGGGACTCAGCAACTTCTGTAACTGTTGGGTTTGCCATAAACCAACCCAGTAGGAGGAAATTGATCAGCACTAAAAAGATTAGGAGAAAACGACTCAGCATAAATTTGGATTCAGTGAAAACAGGCATTCATTATAGTCGACTAAATTGGATAGATAACAGGGATTTTTTATTTCTTGCGTAAACTGATTTCGCCGCTATGAATAGTCTCTATTTCGCCCTTGTTTTGAAGCAGAATCGCACCTTGAGGGTTGATGCCGATAGCAGTCCCTGTTATTTCTAATTGCGGGCCGGATAAGCTCACAGTTTCACCAGCATAGGCGTGATACTGGTTCCATTCTTCCACAAAAGGACCTAGGCCCTGTGTAGAAAAAACTGGCAGAACCTTTAACAGTTGGGAAATGATTTCGGCAACCAGTGCATTCCGTGAAATCTCGCTGTGATCACTTAAATCAGTCCAGCTTTGATCGATTTCAACCTGATCTGGTAACTTTAGATTTAACCCAAGGCCAATAGTCGCCTGACAGGGGCCGGTAACATCGCCATTGATTTCAATCAAACAACCACCGAGCTTTGCATAAGCGCTGCCTTTTCTACGTAATACATCATTTGGCCATTTAAGCCCGACATCATTAAGCGCAAATGTATGTAACGCCCTGATGATGCAAAGCCCGGCTAACAGAGAAAGCCCGGCAAGCTGGCTCACGCCATGCTCAAACTGCCAACCCATAGATAGATAAATATTGTGGCCAAAGGGTGATACCCAGCTGCGCCCGCGTCTACCGCGTCCAGCGGATTGGTATTCGGCCAGAATGACACTGCCGTGCTGCTGTGCAGATGATAGTTTATTCAAATCATCATTGGTTGACCCCGTTTGGGTTTGCAGGATCAGTTCACCAGGGAGCTTAATCGATTGCTGGTCGAGTGCATCAAGGATGAGCGCTTTATCAAGTAATTCCAGTGGGGTTTGTAGCTGGTATCCGCGACCGGAAACAGACTCAATTTCCAGTCCTAATTTACGCAGTTGTTGCAGGTGCTTCCAAACAGCATTTCTCGATATTCCGAGCGTAATACCCAACTGTTCACCACTCACAATACGTGCATCCGCGAGTAATTCAAGGAGTTTTAATTGCTGCAGATTCATGTGTTAGTTAGATGTTTTAAACCAGTTTTTAATCCGCACTTTCTCAAACCGATTTTCGGTACCCTTATACAGACGTAATAGATTTTCACGGTGAGTAAACAGTATCAATATCGCAGCTGACAGGATAAGTAAGCGTAATGCCAGAGCACTGCTTTCATCGGCCATATTTACGGGTATCAGTGCTAACACTGCCAGAATAGTAGCCAGACCTACATAGCCACTTATCAGTAATACCAGAACCCAGGCGAGCAATGCAGTTAGCAAATAAGCAGGGGCAAGCACTAGTAATACGCCAATCAGGGTGCCAGCGCCTTTACCACCGTTGAATTTATGCCAAATTGGATAGCAGTGACCGACGATGGCAGCAAAGCCACAAGCGGCCGCTAAGTTAATATCTGGTTGCAAAATGTTCATGAAGTCAGGGATAAAAGTGGCGAACGCTCCTTTGCCGATATCAATCACAATAACTCCGAGGGCAAAGCGAAAACCTAAGGTTCTAAAGGCATTGGTGCCGCCAGCATTACCGCTACCATGTTGGCGTATATCGACATTTCTAAAACGGCCCAGCAATAAACTGCCAGAAATGGAACCCAGCAAGTAGGCAATGATAATAGCTGTAGCATTAAGAACCATCTGCTGGCCTCGCTTGGTCACTTTCAGGGCTGACAAAATCAGTAGGTGAAATATAGTCCTGGATGCCAACTGCAATCCCCCCAGGGCCAATATGCGCACCGATAGCAGGACCAATATCGATAACCTGGCAGGAATATATCCCCGGGTGTTTTGATAACAGGGCGCGACGGATTGTCTTTGCATTTTCCAATGCATCACAGTGGGCAATTACAATGCGATACACTTGACCAGTGTCTAGCTTTCTGGCGATTTTATTAGCAAATCGCACAAATAAATTTTTCCGTCCGAGCAAAACACTAAATACTTTTAACTCACCAACAGGAGAGTTTCGAATTAATGGTGATAAACGCAGGTGTTCTGCTAGCCACAAGGCAAAAGGCGGAATACGACCACCACGCACCCCCCAGCTAAGATCAGTAATTAATGCATAAGTAATGGTGCGCTCGCGAATTCTGCTGGTGACATCAAGCACTTGATTTAAATCTAGTCCTTGCTCAGCCGCTTCAGCAGCGTAACTGGCAACCAAACCTTCCCCAGTACTGGCATTGTGTGAATCAAGGCAGATAATTTGATCTTTATCAAATCGTTCTGATGCAGTTATGCCTGCCTGTAAAGTGCCGCTGAGTTTAGCGGATAGCCCAACATAGATAACTTTATAACCATGGCTGGTGAGCAATTCAAATTGCCGTCGATAATCACCTGAGGGCGGCTGGGATGTTTTTGGAACCGAATTTGAGGCTTTAATTCTTTGGTAATAATCAGCCGGGCTGATGGAGACTTTATCGAGGTACTCAGTATCCCCCAGGATCAATCGTACCGGAACCATATGCATGTGCAGGCGATCGACTTCATCAGCATCAATATCAGCTGCTGAATCAAAAACAACCGTGACTTGACCTTTATGAGACTGCAAGCGATGTTGGCGCTTCATATCATCTGCTTTTTGTCGCAACACCTGTCCAAAGTCTTCACACAATAAAAAGATTTCTGCGGGGTTATTTGTGTGCAAATGAACTCTGGCTTTACCGGCAGTGCCAGCGACTACCACTGAGTCACAATCCAGTTGATTAAGGGCAGAAATTAAGTCTTCTCTAATCAGATTATTATCAACAACAATGCATTCAGTACAAAAACGATAATCGGAATGAGAGTCAAAATGTTGATCGAGGTCATTTCCCGAGTGAGGATTGTTGTCCACAAGGGCAGTAAGCTGGTCTTCATCTTCATGTTCGATCGCAGTGTAACCGTCTGGATGCTGACAACCATTTTTGATAAAACCATTTATACCAGTGAGCAAATCTACAAAACCTTGTGCACCCGCATCGACGACTCCCGCTTGTTTCAAAACTGGCAACTGATCAGTGGTTTTTAACAGGGCTTGTTGGGCAATATCATAGGTGGATGAAAATATTCTTTTAAGATCTTTTTCTTTCCTAGACAGTTGCTGCCAGGCCTTAGCATAGGCAGTTAATACAGTGGGTAATGTTCCTTCGACCATATGGCTCATTGCTGCTCTGGATTGTTCAGCAGCCTGAGCCAGTGCCATGGATAGCTGGCTCGCATCGAGTTTGCGCCGGCTACCAGTGAATACTCTAAAACCCTCAAAAAACTGAGCCATTATGGCGCCCGAGTTGCCACGCCCACTGTCAACAGCCAGATCTGCCACCTGAGTGAGCAAATCAGGCAACTGGATGGCGCGATTTCCTGCTGTACCGATTTCAGCCAGAATAGCATCAAAAGTCATCGCCAGATTGGTTCCAGTATCAGCATCGGGAACCGGAAATACATTGATTTTATTGATATATTCTTTATCTGCGATAGTAGCGCTAAATCCAGCAATTAATAATTGCCGAAACTGTTCACCATCAATTTTACGAATAGATATTTTCATCGATAAGTACGGTAAATATTAGAATTCACGCAGTGTAGCACAGGCAAAGAATAATGCTGAATGACTATTTTGTGGTCAATTTGACCATGGCTCAGTGACTAATGGCACTATAACACTGGGATAATAGGTGGCATGATTTTCGCATATTAATAGTTATTATAATATTATTAAGGAGTGGATGATGAGTGAACATAACGCATTTGATGATTTTAGACAGGAACTCAATGGTCGCCCTGGTCAACCAATAGTTTTGGGTGTTTGTGCTGCCATTGCCAAGCGATTTGATCTGGAGCCCTGGGTGACCCGTGTTATAGCTATTATCGCCGGTCTAATATTCTCCTTAGCAACTATAATTTGCTATATCGCTTTGGGCTATTTGCTGGACGAAACCCGTGAGCGCACCAGCGGCTTCTTTAGAGGTTTTGGGATTTGGTTACGAGAGCGTATTTCAGCCTTAGGCCTGAATGGCCATAGTTCTGAAAGCTGACCAGCAGGGGTCGGAGTCACAGACCAGCAGGGGTCGG
>CAXMRK010000071.1:0-10337 GCA_964195815.1 uncultured Acidimicrobiia bacterium
ATATAATGTGAGTCTATGAGCCACGACTCCAATGCCCCAGTTTCAGACGCCGACTCTCGTGTAATCAGTTCGCAAGAATACACTGATGAGCGCACAATTGATAACAGCCTGCGTCCAACAACTATGGCCGAATATGTCGGCCAGCCTGCAATGAAAGAAAAGCTGGCAATATATATTGAGGCTGCCTGCATTCGTGGTGATGCGCTTGATCATGTCTTGATTTTTGGACCTCCCGGCTTAGGTAAAACTACTATTGCCCATGTGATTGCCAATGAAATGGGCGTAAATTTACGTTCAACCTCCGGGCCGGTACTTGAGCGGGCAGGTGACCTGGCGGCATTGCTCACCAATCTTGAACCTGGGGATGTTTTATTCATTGATGAAATTCATCGTCTACCGCCGATAGTTGAGGAAGTCTTGTACCCGGCGATGGAAGATTATCAGCTTGATATTATGATCGGAGAAGGACCTGCTGCCCGTTCGATTAAGCTCGATTTGCCAAAATTTACCTTGATTGGAGCAACCACCCGAGCAGGTCTCTTGACTTCGCCTTTACGTGACCGTGTCGGTATTGTTGAACGTCTTGAATTTTATAGTGATGAAGAACTTGGTTCTATTGTTGGTCGTTCAGCTGGGATATTAGATATTTCAGCTAATGATGAAGGTGCTTATGAAATAGCACGTCGTTCCCGCGGCACTCCGCGAATTGCTAATCGTTTATTACGCCGGGTAAGGGATTATGCTCAAGTCAAAGGCGATGGAATTATCAATAAAGCCATTGCATCTGCGGCGATGAAAATGTTAAAAGTAGACGATCAGGGTTTTGATACTATGGATCGGCGGCTGTTGCAAATAATTATCCACAATTTTGATGGTGGTCCTGTTGGTGTGGATTCGTTGGCAGCTGCTTTGAGTGAAGAGCGGGGTACGGTTGAAGATGTACTTGAGCCCTATCTCATCCAGCAGGGTTATCTTATGCGCACCTCACGAGGGCGTATGGCTACTTCCAATGCCTGGCGGCATCTTGGTCTGGTCCCACCCAACACAGCGGCTTCAGCCGACGATGATTTGTTTGATTAATTCGTTGGAATCTCCGGTTGGATTGATTTATTGCCAGAAAATTGCCACATTGAGGTGCTCTTGTGTCTGAATTTAGTTGGAAAATTAGAGTCTACTATGAGGATACAGATGCTGGTGGTGTTGTTTACCACAGTCAATATTTGAACTTTTTTGAGCGCGCGCGGACGGAATGGTTACGTGCTCGTAATATTAACCAGTCAAGGCTGGCAAAAGAAGCAGGCATAATTTTTGTGGTACGTAATGCGGACGTTGAATTTATTAAACCCGCACGTCTCGATGAGCAGTTAGAGATTACAGTGAGCCTGGAGCATATAGGTGCTGCATCCATGCTGCTTTCACAAAAAATGACGCGTTTATCAGATCAGCAGTTAATGGCAAGTGCGAATATCAGAGCGGCGTGCTTAAGTGCCGAACAGTTTCTGCCGGTACGAATACCTGCAAACATAAGAAAAGAAATTCTACAGAATAATTGATAAATAATTAGAGGTGTCTTTAATGAATATTGATTTATCCCTTTGGCAACTGGTTATGAATGCCAGTGTATTGGTGAAATTAGTGATGCTGTCACTATTAGTTGCCTCGATCGCATCCTGGATGATTATTTTTCAGAAACGACAGATATTAAGATCGGCTCGCCAGCAAGCTGACCGATTTGAAGAACATTTCTGGTCAGGTGCAGATTTGACTCGATTGTACGAAGGTATCACCAGTGGTAACAAAAAAGCACAGGGTATGGAGCTTATTTTCGAATCTGGATTTCGGGAATTCATGCGCATGTCACAGCAGGGGGGGATGTCTGCAAGCGAGAAGGTGGATGGTGCTCACCGAGCAATGAGAATTGCGCTAACCCGGGAAATGGATCGGATTGAAAATCATCTGACATTTCTTGCAACCGTAGGTTCTACCAGTCCCTATGTAGGTTTATTTGGTACTGTTTGGGGCATTATGTCTTCCTTCCAGGGGCTGGCAAATGCTACTCAGGCAACTATTCAATCAGTTGCACCCGGTATATCCGAAGCCCTGGTTGCAACTGCAATGGGTTTGTTTGCCGCAATTCCTGCGGTTATTGCTTATAACCGCTACTCCAACCAGGTCGAGCGACTGGAGCTTCGTTACGATAATTTTAAAGAAGAATTGTCGGCTATCTTGCAGCGTCAGGCGCATAATCTGGCACAAAGTGAACTGGCAAGTACTGGCGAATTCTAATGGCGACTCAGCATCAAATTCGCAAGCGGCGACGCCCTATGGCTGAGATTAATGTGGTGCCATATATCGACGTGATGTTGGTATTGCTGATCATTTTTATGATTACTGCACCCTTATTAAATTTAGGTGTGCAAGTTGATTTGCCCTCAGCTGATGCAGAACCTATGCAACTCGATGCTGAAAATATTCCACTGATTATCACAGTGATGGAAAGTGGTGAGCTGTATCTGAATGCAGCGGGCGATGATGCCGGACTGGTAAGCACAGAAGAATTAGTCAAACAGGTTTCAGTTTTCGTGCGCCGAAATCCAAACATTGAAGTGTTAGTAGCCGGAGACGAGAGAACTGGCTACGGTCAGATTTACAACACCATGGTGTTATTACAGCAGGCAGGGGTCAGTAAGGTGGGGTTAATGGGAGATCCCCAGGAAACAGCGAAGTGATAGCTCACTGGTTCTGATCAAGATGCAGGAATTTGGCAAACCATTATTACTGGCACTCGGTATCCATCTGGGATTTATCGTGCTGATGGTTATTGGTACCTGGAACTGGCACACAGTCCAGAAGCCTCGTTTGGCAGGTCTGAATATCGAGGCTGTGGTTGTTGATGCCAATGATTTAAACCGGCAAATTGAACAGGCACAAAAGCAGGCAGAGACCCAAAAACAGCGTGAAGATGCAATTTCCAGGCGTAAACAACAGCTGGAAGCACAAAAACTGCGTGAGGAAGTACAAGACGACGCTGCCAACAAACGGCAACAGGCTTTAGCTGAACAGCGACGCCTGGCTGATCTGGAAAAACAGCGTAAAGCAGTTGCAGACAGGAAGCGTCAAGCGGAATTGGATCGGAAGCGCAAAGCTCAGGATGAGCTGGTTAAAAAACAACAGGCAGAACTCGATGCCATTCGTAAACAGCGAGAGGATCAGCAGCGTAAAATAGATGAGGAAAGCGCGAAACTCAGGCAGCTGGCCGAGGATAGGAAGGCCCGGGAAAAAGCAGCTGCAGATAAACGCATGCGCGATCAGTTGAATGCAGAAGATGCAGCCAGGGTAAGAGCGGAAGTGTTGGGTACTGTGGCGGATGAGTATTTACTGGTGATTCAGAATAAGGTCACTCGAAACTGGATACGGCCACCAACAGCCAAACCGGGTTTGCGGGCCATAGTCAAGGTAACCCAGATCGTCGGCGGGGATATTGTCAGTGTGACCGTGGGTCAGTTTAATGGTGACGAGGCAACCCGAAGATCTATTATTGCTGCGGTACAACGTGCTGAACCCTTGCCTTATTCAGGGTTTGAGGAAGTCTTTGATCGTGAAATCGAATTTGAATTTAAGTATGACGGTGAATAAATGAATCAGTATCCACACAATCAAGGTAACTTTTTCTCACAGCATTTGCTGCGTCTGTGCATTGGGCTATTAGCGGTTTTTCTATTAGCCGAAAATGCTTTGGCCAAACTGGAGATAGAAATCGTAGAGGGGATTGTTGGAGCCATACCAATCGCTATCGTACCTTTGAAGTGGGAGGCAACCACCCCGCCACCACTAACATTGCCTGATACAGTTATTGTTGATGATCTTTATCGTTCTGGTTTATTCAATCCTATGCCACCCGAAGATATTATTGAATACCCAACGACAGGTGAAGACATTCGTTTTGCGAGTTGGCAAGCGTTAAAAAATGACTACATTGTTGTTGGTAATATCACTGGTGATGTTGTTGCCGGATATGAAGTCAGTTATGAATTATTTGATGTGCATACCCAAGAGCGCCTATTGGCCCAGACCCTGCCGGTAAAACCTGGTGATCTGCGCTATGCGGCCCACAGAATAGCGGATGCGGTTTATGAGCGCATCACTGGAACCCCAGGTGCTTTTGCGACACGAATTGCCTATATAACGGCGACTGGTACCGGTGATAATATTGTATTCCAGTTGATGATTGCAGATGCTGATGGTTTTTTACCGCAGGCCATAGCAACTTCACCTGAACCTCTGTTATCCCCAGCATGGTCACCTGATGGCAATAAGCTCGCCTATGTGTCTTTTGAGAAGGGTAATTCTGCGATATATATTCAAAACATTCTTACTGGATCCCGTCAGCTGATTTCTTCTTTTAAGGGCATCAATGGAGCCCCGTCTTTTTCACCGGATGGAAATCAATTAGCTGTGTCTTTATCCAAGTCAGGTAATTCTGAAATCTATTTGCATCAATTGGGTACTCAGGAATTCACCCGACTCACTAATCATTGGGGAATTGATACTGAGCCTGTTTGGGGTTCAAATGGACGCTATATTTATTTCACCTCTGATCGTGCGGGCAGACCACAGATTTATCGGATACTTTCCTCTGGCGGTAGTCCGGAACGTATCAGCTGGGAAGGGGAATACAACGCCCGTGCAAGTGTTTCGGTCGATAGTAAACAAATAGCCATGGTGCAAGGTGTCAAAAACCGCTATCGTATAGCCATACAGGATCTGGAGAGTAATCGTTTGATTGTTGTTTCAAACGGAATTCTTGATGAATCCCCCAGTTTTGCCCCAAATGGCAGTATGATACTGTATGCTTCCAAAGAAGACGGCAAAGGTGTTTTATTAGCGGTTTCGGTTGATGGTCGGGTTAAGCAACGCTTGATCTTGTCTGAAGGTGATGTTCGTGAACCTGCTTGGTCGCCGGTTATTCACTAAAATTTTAAATTTATAAAAGGAATTCAAGAATGAACAGTATTACTAAGATTTTGCTAACGCTGATGCTGGTTATGGGTCTGGCGGCTTGTAAAAAAGATGAGGTCAAGGACGACACTACAACAGCGCCTGTGGTGGATAAGACTGTTGACACCGCTGTGACCACCAATGCTATTGATCCTAGAAACCACGTTGATGCTCGTAATCTGGATAACCCCGAGAGCTTACTCTCCAAGCGGGTTATCTTTTTTGATTATGACCAGTCAACAGTACGCCCCGAGTTTCGCCCAGTAATCGCTGCACATGCACAATTTATTGCTGCCAACTCCAGTGCCAATGTTACTCTGGAAGGCCATGCGGATGAGCGTGGTAGCCGCGAATATAATCTGGCTTTGGGTGAGCGTCGTGGAAATTCTGTAAACGGTTTATTGTCAGCACAGGGAGCGCGTGGTTCGCAGGTAAACGTAGTGAGTTATGGGGAAGAACGGCCAATCTGTCGCGAAACCAGTGACTCTTGCTGGGGTCGTAATCGCCGTGTAGAAATTGTTTATACCGCACATTAAACAATAGTATATTTATTTCAGACCCGGGTTAGTTCCTGGGTCTGGTTTGAATTGAAAGTCCTGTTCCTGGGAACTGATTCCAGTTTCTGTAATCGAACTGAAAGTAGCTTATAAAGAGTCAACGTTCCAAATGAAATATAACCAATCGATATTAGTTGTAATTTGCCTGTTATTTAGTAGTGCTCTGAGCGCACAAACTGATCAGAGTTTTGTGGCTGATCTTGTATATCAGGTGCAGCAGTTACAGGAAGAAGTGAGATTGCTCCGAGGTCAGGTTGAGCAGCAAGCGCACAATCTCGATAGTCTAAAATCTCGACAACGTGATCAATATCTGGATTTGGACTCTCGTTTGGGAGAATTACAGAAGAGACCTGTTGCAACTATTCCAACTCCGGTAAAACCAGCTGAGAGTGTTACTGCAGAGCCTTCTGCAACCCAGAGTGCTAGTAATGGTAGTGTAAATGAGCCAGTTAATGATCGCCCGGCAACCAATTCAACTGAGAATCAAGCGACTACTACTGAAAACAGTACGCCTTCACCAATAATTGACGATAAATCAGCCTACCAACAAGCTTTTACTCATTTAAAAGAGCTGCGATATACTGAGGCGGCTGAAAGTTTTTATGCTTTTTTAGAAAAATATCCACATAGTCCTCTCGCTGGTAACGCAAAATATTGGTTGGGTGAGTCCTATTATGTAACCAGAAATTATGATTTTGCGCTCGAAGCATTTCAGGAATTGTTGGAATCGTATCCCGATAGTAAAAAAGCGCCTGATGCCTGGTTAAAAATTGGTTATACATATTATGAAATGAAGGATTATCCTAAAGCTGTGGACATACTAGAACGGGTGATACGACAATACCCTGATACAACACTCGCGAAGCTGGCTGACAGTCGCTTAAAAACCATGCAATTGGAAAACACAAGTAGCCAATAGCTTGTTATTTTCCTTATTTGGCAAAGTTTACTTGTGCTTAATATAACCAGTTTAGGGCTCGGTGCAGCTTGTACCTTGAACCTGTTGTTTATTGGGAACAATGAAAGAAATTAATCAACCACAAGCAAGTCGGGTTCCTGTTAATAGAGATGGCTATCTGAAGGTTAGTGAAATATTTCTTTCTCTTCAGGGTGAGGCCAGGGACAGTGGGTATCCGACCACATTTATTCGTCTGACAGGCTGCCCACTACGTTGTGTCTATTGTGACAGCGAATATGCTTTTTTTGGTGGAGAATGGCTTAGCTTTGAGGAAATCCTCTTGCAGGCCAAAAATAATGGAGTAAAGCATGTATGTGTCACGGGTGGTGAACCCCTCGCACAAAAACGCTGTCTACAATTATTATCTGAACTCTGTGATGCAAGTTTTAAAGTCTCACTAGAAACATCAGGGGCGCTTGATATCAGTAAAGTAGATTGCAGAGTTACTAAAGTATTAGATTTGAAAACACCCGATTCGGGTGAGTCAGAGCGTAACTTGTGGTCAAATCTTGACTTCCTTAATAACAATGATCAAATTAAATTTGTGATTAACTCACGCCGCGACTATGACTGGGCTGTAAATAAAGTGAATAAATATAAGCTGGATTCATGTGCCGGGGTCTTGTTTTCACCGGTGTGGACGGGAGTTGAACCGGCTCAACTTGCAGATTGGATAGTAGCCGATCGTTTACCGGTTCGCTTCCAGCTACAATTACATAAAATTCTTTGGGGTGATGTAGCTGGTCGCTGAGTAGCAACACAAATCATTATGTCTATAAATTCTAAAGCCGTCATTTTATTATCTGGAGGTCTCGATTCTGCAACCTGTTTAGCGATTGCTGCAGAGGCAGGTTATGACTGCTATTGTTTGTCGGTAAATTATGGTCAGCGGCACAATACAGAACTGGATGCTGCCCGCAAGATTGCAAAAATGTTAAAGGCTAGCAGTCATAAAATCGTACAAATAGATCTGAGGTCTATTGGTGGCTCTGCTTTAACTGATGATAGCATCGCGGTGCCAGAATCAGAGGGGTATGGAATACCTGTCACCTATGTGCCAGCAAGAAATAGCATTATGTTGTCGCTTGCCATGGGCTGGGCGGAGGTACTGGAGGCACAAGCTATCTTTGTCGGTGTTAATGCTGTTGATTATTCAGGTTACCCGGACTGTAGGCCTGAGTTTATTGAGGCTTTCCAAAGTCTGGCGAATGTGGCAACTAAAACTGCGGTTGAAGGTAACTATCTTAGAATTGAGACACCATTGATAGATATAACCAAAGCTGAAATAATTAAAACAGGCTATCGTTTAGGTGTTGATTATTCAGCTACAGTTTCTTGTTATCAAGCTGATCTCCAGGGAAGAGCATGTGCTGTGTGTGATTCCTGTCGTATCCGTAAGCAGGGATTTGCAGCTGCTGGGGTAGCTGACCCTACAATTTATGTTTAGTTAGTTTATCAACTTGTTGCTTAAGCTCTGCGAGTTCTGCTTCCAGAATAGCAACTTTTTGTACAATTTTTCTTTTTTTAGACTCACTGCTGGAACTATTGATACTCAGTTGTAAAATCAACAAATAAGCAACCACAATTGTCGTTAAAAAAATTGCATTGACCGGCAACTCGATACCGATCAGATTTGTAAAATATACTGTTACAGTAGGAAAAAGCGCGAATATCAGATTGATCACGCCTAAAAAAATCCAAAGCACAGAATGCTTTATTTGTAATTTTCGGGAGCGAATTCCATAAACTACAATAATGAGTAACAGTAGGGCAGCAATAATAACGGTCATCTGCAGTTTAAACGAAATCATATGTCCCTCTCGTTGCATTTTTTGCCATGTAACAGGATTAATGCCAGACTAACTTTAATGAAATAATACAGGCTGTCGAGTGTGGATATTTTACTTTTTCCTGCCAGACGTTTGCGCATGCTTGTTGGTATTTCAATGACTCTACCACCGCATTGAATAATCCGCTGAATGGCTTCCGGCTCAGGGTAGTCATAGGGATAATATTCAGCAAACCACTCAATCACTTTTCTGTTACAGCTAATAAAACCGGATGTTGGGTCGTAAATCATTTGCCCTGTTAATAGTTTAAGTAAACCACGTAAATAATAAATTCCCATGCGCCTGCTAAAGGTTGAAGTATATCCAATTTCATGGCTTTTAATAAACCGCGAGCCAATAATCAAATCACCCTTATCATGCAACAATGCATCTAGATGTCCAGGAATATCAGCAGGTGGGTGCTGACCATCGCCATCTAGTCTGATAACAGCATCATAATTATATTTTAAAGCCCATTGAAAACCGGTTTGTACCGTTGCTCCTATTCCGGTGTTATAGGGTAAGTTTATTAGTACTACATGCTTGTGCCTACTTATCACATCAGATGAACTATCAGTTGAACCATCGTTAATTACCAGGACATCCAGCTCCTTATGCATTGCCTCAATTTCAGCTAGTAAATGCCCAATGCTTTCGGACTCGTTATGGCAAGGGATAAGGATGAGTGTACGCATTAGTTAATAAATAAATGGCGTTGGATTAAATAGATTGAGTAAAGATTAGAATCAGCTACCTGTTTAATTAATTGATCTTCAGCGAGTTTTTTAATATTTGGATAGCCACCACCATCTGGTAGTTTTTTTACCAGCAGAATATGAGCTTCTGATTTATTCAGTTTATTTTTGAGGGCTGGATATTTACCTCTAAAATTATCGATTTTGATACGTCCCTTTAATTTAGGCGCCCAGATTAAGGGTTGAACATTAGTAATTACGATGTAGCTTGTTGGAAACCCAAGCCGCGAGCGTTCAAACATGCTGCGTAACTCAGATGGAATTACTTCATCTCGGTTGAAGTTATTAATCGCAAATAATTGATCTTCGCCAGCAGAAATGATTGGTATCAAACTCAGTAGTGGCAAGGTAATCAATATTCGTTTTAACAGCTGATTTTTCGTTACCTGAATTATATTTTCTGAATTCTTAGTTGTTTTGCTCTTGGTCATAAAATCTGACACTTTAGTGATTAAAGCATCTAGGCCGATTGTAGTTGCAAAAATAATCAGAATAATTGACCAGTAAAGATTTCTGATGTCGTAAGAGGAATACAACATCCAGATTAAAAAGCCAATGGCAGCAATAATCAGACTCAAAATGGACAGCAAGCGCAAACGAGCAGGTGATGAAATCATACCAAAAAGAAGCAGAAGTCCAATTGGTAATGTAATTTTTATTGGCAGATAACTTTTAACCAGTTCAAGAGCATGATGGCTTATCTCGCTTCCAGAGGCGGCACTTTCTGCAACTTTTTTTAAGCCACTAAACGAACTTATGATTTGCTGGAAATCGTTGTGATAGATAAAAAAGCCCAGGAAGCTAAGCGGTAGCGCAAGCGCAACTAACAAAGGCTTCCAATAATTAGATAATAATGCTTTTGGTCCTTTTTCAGTTAACTTCATAAGCAGGCTTAGGAGTAGAAAAGCAAGCCCAGCCTGTTTAACTAAACTGGTCAAACCAGCGGCCAGTAATGACAGCGACTCAGTTTCTTCTTGGGTGCTTTCTTTCCATAAAATCAAACAGGTGAGCATACCTAAAACGACAACTGCAATATCCATCATTCCAGAAAGGAAGTATGGTGTTCTAAAAATAACAAGTACTGAACAACCAATAATGAACAGTATTGGAAACAGAGATCGTCTCTCGAGAGAGAGTGAAATACTATAAACAAACAAAGTGATTGGTGCTACCAGAAGAGTGGCCTTGCTAATAATCCAAAAAGTTGAGTCATCTTGTAGGCGGGGTAGTGGCGATAGGG
>CAXMRK010000072.1:0-3495 GCA_964195815.1 uncultured Acidimicrobiia bacterium
TTTGAGCACGGATGATCTGGAACTTTTCGATACCCTGCGTGACTTACGGATGAAATTGGCAAAAGCACAGGGGGTGCCTCCCTATGTAATTTTTGGCGACACCAGCTTATTAGAAATGTGCCGTGAAAAACCCATGAATTCCGAGGATTTTTTAAGCATTAACGGAGTGGGCGAAGTCAAGTTAGAGCGCCACGGGGAGGCGTTTATGGAAGTAATAACTCTGTTTTCATTGTGAATATGTAGAGTCCCCCAGGAGGATTTTATTGTACAAGGTGTTTGTTGAGCCTTATAGGGGTACATGAAAAGCTAGTTTCGAGAAGCTTATCTTCAACCCAGCTATTTTAATTCAATAAAACACGGCTACTGACTCAGGATTTGGGCCAGTGCTATGCTGGCCTGGCCCAGTGCAATTCCGCCGTCGTTTGCCGGTACTTTTGCATGACTAAGAACACGATAGCCAGAATCAACTAGCTGTTGGTTTACACACTCGAACAAAATGCGGTTTTGGAAAACCCCGCCAGATAAAACCACGGTTTTTATTTGCTCAAGGCCATCAATATTTCCCAATTGATTAACCATCGTGAAAATCCCATTTGCAAGACCTAAATGAAATCGCGTAGCAATAATTTCTACAGCGGTGTCTGCCAACAAATCAGCGAGCAGGGCGTTCCACATAGCGCCCGGCTCCAGAACGGGGAGATGATTTTTCATCGCAGCACTTATTGTAAAAGGATATGCGCTGTTCTTTTGTTGCTGTAATAGTTGTTTGGTTACCAAAGCCTCCAAGCTGATAGCAGCCTGGCCTTCATAAGATACTTTTTCACGACAAAGTCCAACTGCAGCCGCTACCGCATCGAATAATCTACCAGCAGATGAAGCCAGTGGGGTATTCAAGTTTTTTTCCAGCATGGTGTTTAATGTTGCCAGAGGTTTTGTTTGTAAAAAAGAAAACAACTCGAGGCGATTAAATTTATTAGCAAACTCATGCCATTCCATAGCTGCTAGTAAATGGCTATAGGTATTTCGCCAGGGCTCACGCATAGCCTGAGAACCCCCAATAAGGGCGACAGGCTTAAAGCTGGCTAATCGCTGGAAGCCGGAATAGTCAGCCAGCAGAAATTCACCTCCCCAAAAATCGCCATCCGCACCAAAACCCAGTCCATCAAGTGCAATGCCCAATACTTTACCTGCATCCAGTGGCCAGCCATTTTCAGTCAAACAGGCAGCAATATGTGCATGATGATGTTGCACTTTTATCAGTGATATTTGCTCGGTCTCAGCAGTTCTCTGGCCTAATTTACTAGACAGATATTCTGGGTGAGAATCGATTACCAATGCAGTGGGTTGGTGGTCAAAAAGCAATTGATAGAGTTTGATGTTCTTCTGGTAATCGGTATATGTAGAAGCATTTTCAAGGTCACCCATATGCTGTGACAAAATGGCATGACCATCTTTGACCATACAGAAAGTGTTTTTTAATTCACCACCATAGGCGAGCAGATCAGGTGCATTTTCGAAACCCGGCGGTAATGGCAATGAGGCAGGCGCATATCCTCGTGCCCGTCTTAATAGCCGCGGTTTATCGTTAATGACACGAGTCACTGAATCGTCAACTCGGTTACGAATATCCCGGTCATGTAATAACCAGTAATCGGCGATTCCATTGAGCTGTTTGAGGGCATCATCGTTATCAGTGCATTGAGGCACATCGCTCTGGTTTCCAGAGGTCATAACAACTGGAAAATTGAGGGATTTTAAAAGCAAATGATGAAGTGGTGTATAGGGCAGCATGAATCCTAATACGCTGGTGCCGGGTGCAACTGACTCTGCAATGGCCGGCTTAGAAATTTGCTGCGGAATTTGCTCTAACAATACGATGGGTGCTTGTTTAGAAGTCAGCAGCTCAGTCTCAGCACTATTCAATCTGCAATATTGTTTGATGATATCCAGGTCACGTGCCATCAGCGCAAATGGTTTGGCATAACGGTGCTTTCTTTCTCTGAGCAAGGCAACAGTTTTGTCGTTACGGGCATCGCAAACCAGATGAAAGCCCCCCAGCCCCTTGATGGCGAGAATATACCCTTGTTGTAATAACCAGGAAGCAGTAGCCAGATCATCAAGTTCTGGTTTCTGGCTAGACTCAGGCTGCAACCAGACTTTAGGGCCACAGACTGGGCAAGCGTTTGGTTGCGCGTGAAAGCGCCGGTCTGCCGGGTTTTCATATTCTGACTTACAAGCAGGACACAATATAAACTTGGCCATGCTGGTATTGGCACGATCGTAGGGAACACCATCAATAATGGTGAGTCTTGGACCACAATGAGTGCAATTGGTAAATGGATAACGATAGCGTCGGTTTTCGCTATCAAATGAATCAGCAATGCATGCTTCACAGCTTGCCGCATCGGCAACCACACCTGTATGGCTTCCGCTATGTTGGCTTTCAACGATCTTGAATGTAGTTGCAGCAGGGGTATCTAGAGCTTGTTCTTCAATGCAATCAATTCGGGCCAGAGGTGGTTGTTGCTCATTTAGAGCCGTTTCAAACCCCTTAAGCTGGCTGCTTGAACCCCATGCATCGATGAGAACTCCTTCCCCATCATTCAATACAGTACCGGTTAAGCCGTACTCTTTGGCAAGACGCCAGACTGTTGGACGAAATCCCACACCCTGAACAACGCCACGGACGCGTATACGTTTCCCAATAATCATTATATTACTGTCGAGTAATCAGTCATTCAGTCGTTGTGGCTTGTGACACATGACCGATCAGTCTGGTTTGGTGTGCGAGTTTGATCCATTGATACCAGTTAGACATACCTTCGCCTGTTGTTGCAGAAACCTTTAATACCTGAATGTTTGGGTTAACCCGCTGTGCATAGGCGATACATTTTTCGATATCAAAATCAAGATAAGGGAGTAGGTCAATTTTATTTAACAGTAACAAGTCTGCAGCAAAAAACATATCGGGATACTTGATCGGCTTATCTTCACCCTCGGTAATTGAGAGTATTGCCACTTTATGCGCTTCACCAAGGTCAAATGCCGCAGGGCAGACTAGATTACCAACATTTTCTATCATTAACACGGATGAATCAGCAGGTGAAAGTTGCTCCAAAGCATGTCCAATTTGATGGGCGTTTAAGTGACAACCTTTACCGGTGTTTATCTGAATGGCAGATGCACCTGTTTCACGAATACGGTCAGCATCGTTGCTGGTTTCCTGATCGCCTTCAATAACTGCAAGCTCAACTTCATTTTTTAGATCTTTTAATGTACGAACTAATAATGATGTTTTACCAGATCCCGGGCTCGAAACCAGATTCAGTGTCAATATGCCTTTGCGGGTAAATAATTCCCTATTTATGTGAGCAAATTCATTGTTTTTACTCAGAATATCTTGTTCTATCTGCACCATACGAGACTGACTTAAGCCGGGTGCATGCGCACCTGCTGGCCCGTGACCATAGTGGTGATCATGATCATGCTCGTGAT
>CAXMRK010000073.1:0-10384 GCA_964195815.1 uncultured Acidimicrobiia bacterium
CCTGACTGAAAAAAAACATAAGCGGCAGATAGCAGCCTGGTTATTGGTCTGTTGTGCATTAGTATTTGCCATGGTGGTTTTGGGTGGGGCAACGCGTTTGACTGGATCTGGCTTGTCCATAGTTGACTGGAAGCCGATCATGGGCATTCTCCCACCTTCGACAGAGCAGGCCTGGGCTGAGAAATTTGAACTTTACCAGCAATCGCCTGAGTTTTATAAAGTGAACAAGCACTTCGATGTTGAAGGATTCAAACAAATCTTCTGGCTGGAGTATTTTCATCGCTTACTGGGGCGTGCTATTGGGATTGTTTTCCTGCTGCCATTCCTGTTTTTTGTCGCTACAAAAAGAATAAAAAAACAGGAAATCCCCAAATATAGTGTGATGTTCCTGTTGGGTGCTTTTCAGGGTTTGCTCGGCTGGTATATGGTCAAAAGTGGATTGGTAGATAATCCACATGTCAGCCAGTATCGTCTGGCTGCCCACTTGATTTCAGCCTTTATTATTTATGCCTACATGTTTTGGGTGGCGATGAGTCTGCTTTTCAGGGAAACCGATGGCCATCGGGATCGTTTGTATTCAAAAAGTTTGTGGTTATCAGCATTGGTGACCATTACAGTAGTGTCAGGTGCATTTGTGGCTGGTTTAAAAGCTGGTTTTGTATTTAATACTTTCCCCAAAATGGATGGTCAATGGTTGCACAAGGAACTATTAGCACTTGATCCCGTATGGCGCAATTTCACTGAAAGTCTGCTCACAGTTCAGTTTGACCACCGAGTGTTAGCTACACTTACTTTTATAGGCATTGGGCTGTTTTGGCTCTATGCACGCAACCGGGGCATGCCTACTCGAGCACGTCCGGCACTGCATTTTTTGCTATTTCTAGTAATTGTTCAATTCTGTCTAGGGATCGCAACTTTACTGATGTATGTGCCAACGACACTGGCTGTGCTGCATCAGGGTATGGCAATGGTACTATTTACAGTTGCTATCTATTATAATCACGCGCTGCGCGGCGCGCGCACCTGGTAGTAGAGTAAAGCTAAATCAGAGACTTTCTGATTTAATTCTCACAGAATCCTAAGCCTGATACATTGGTTCCTTCCTCGGAAGGAAGGAATGTGAGTTTTCGATTGGTGTAAATACTTAATTTTAGAGAAAAAAATGAAAAAAATATCTATTAATCTATGCTTTTCTGTGCTCTTGTTTTCGCTTCCACTTCAGGCTCAGGATAATAAGTCGTCTGCTTCTGAGGCGAGCAAAGAACTGCAAACCATGGTGGTCATTGCCAGCAAGGTTGCCCGCCCGCTTGCAGATGTAGCAGGTTCGGTTGCAGTGATCAATGCTACTGATATCGAAGAGAATGTTGTACAGAGCGTGGATGATATGCTGCGCTATCAGCCGGGAATCAACGTTGAGCGTGCAGGTACTAGATTTGCCAGCGAAGGCATCAATATTCGCGGTATTGGCGGAAATAGGGTGGCGATTGAGATTGATGGTGTACCAGTGCAGTCGCAATTTTCTCTGGGTTCTTTTTCGAATACTGGCCGCGATACACTGGAAGTGGATACCATTAAACGGGTCGAAATTTTGAGTGGTCCGGCATCGACGCTCTATGGGTCCCGTGCCATTGGTGGGGTCATGGCAGTAAGTACCTGGGACCCGCAAGATCTGATTCATAGTGGTACAACAGGTCTAAGGGGCAGCGTTGGTTTCAACAGTGTCGACAATAGCTGGGTGGTTACCGGTGGTGCAGCATGGCAGGAAGATAATGCAGGTTTGTTGGCTTTTTATACTCACCGCGATGGTCATCAGCCCGAAAATAGAGCGGGCAAAGAATTTGCCGACGATCTTCAAGACTGGGATAGTGACAGTCTACTGGCTAAATTTGTCTGGGATGCCCCTTCTGGGAATCGTTTGCGTTTGAGTTTTAATGGATTTCAGCAAGATGCTGATACCGATGTGCGCTCAATAATAGGTATTGGACGCTTTCGTTCTACCAGCCAATTGCTCGGAAAAGATAGCAATACCAGCAATTCGCTTTCCGCAGATTATGAATTCACTACAAGCTGGTTGGATCAGGGTGTTGCCAGGTTTTATTATCAGGATTCTAGTATCGATCAGCAGAGCTTTGAAGCTCGGCCAGGCGCGAGAACGCCGGTTAAGCTCGAGCGAAGATTTTTCTTTGATCAGAATATTATGGGTTTAGAGCTCAATGGTTTTGAACAAATAGTTACCGGCAATGTGGTGCATAAACTGGGCTTCGGTCTTGAGTACCAAGAAGATGATATCAAAGAAAAACGTGATGCATTTTCAACCAATTTAAATACCGGTGAAAGCACAAATATTATTTTAGGCGAAGCATTTCCCACCCGAGACTTCCCGATTTCAACAACAACTGAGGTCGGCCTGTTTATCCATGATGAAATGCAGTTGGGAGATTCTGCCTGGCGTTTAATACCGGGGATTCGCTACGACCGCTATAAGCTAGATCCTCGTCGTGATGCGATTTTTGATCTCAATAATGCAGCTGTTAATATCAACCAGGTTACAGACAGTGGTTTATCTCCAAAACTTGGGGTGCTGTATCACCTGGATAATGACTGGAGTCTCTTTGGTCAGTATGCTCGTGGGTTCCGGGCCCCACCTTCACAGGATGTTAATCGTTCATTATTCCTGCCATTATTTAACTTCAGAGTGCTGCCAAACCCGGACTTGCGTTCTGAAACCTCCGATGGTTTTGAACTGGGTATCCGTAACAGCCGGGTTGCTGGCAATTTCAGTGCTTCATTTTTCTGGACCGAATACGATGACTTTATAGAGTCCGCTGCTTTACTGGGTTTTGATCCTCCTAGCGGTGAATTGTTGTTTCAGTCCCGAAATATTACCAATGCACGAATTTATGGCGCAGAAGTCCACTGGCAACATCCGCTGGAGCAGTTTATTGAAGGTTTGAGCTTTGAAGGTGGCGCTTTCTGGTCGCGTGGTGAAAATCTGGATAATAACGAAGCTTTAAATACGGTGTCCCCACCTCAATTAGTGGCCGGCCTGAATTGGCATTCTCAAGATCAACGGTTCCGCACAGCTGTTATCACAACATTCACTGCAGAGCAGGATCGTATTGACGAGACGGCTGCAGCGCGTTTTGCCACCCCGAGCTACGGCATCATAGACCTCACGGCTGGCTGGAAAATTAGTAATTCATTGCAATTGGAGGTGGGTGTTTTCAATTTGTTGGATAAAAAATACTGGCGTTGGAATGACGTCTCTAAATTTTCCCCAGATGACGCTATAATCGAGATTCTATCTCGTCCCGGGAGAAATTTTTCAGCGAATTTTAAGATGCTTTTATAGCAAAACAACCTTAATCATATATTAGGTTTTACCTTATCGGCTTGTAGTTGACCATGGTCAATAAATATGTATTTGGATGAGGTAAAATTGATGCGATAGCTTATTAAATCGTAATTGAGAAAGTCCGGAGTAAAAAGAGAAATGAAAATAAGAATATTACCCATATTAACCCTCGCTATAGCGGTAGCTTTACCGATAAATAGCGCATTAGCAGTAGATGCAGCAGCGGTACATGCTGCTGAAACTGCAACTACAAGTCTTGCTGATCGCATGAGTCACGGTAAAGGTTTATTTGAATCTAACTGTGCGGCATGTCATCAGATGAATGGCCAAGGTCTGCCAGGTGCTTTCCCTCCATTAGCTAAGTCAGATTATTTAACTGCTGATAAAGGTCGAGCTATTAGCACAGTATTGAAAGGTCTATCTGGCCCAATAACTGTCAATGGCAAGGACTATAACGCAGTAATGCCAATGTTGAGTTACATCAACGATGCTGATCTTGCAGACATTCTGACCTATGCCATGAATAGCTGGGGAAATGAAGCGGGTGCAGTTAGCTCTGCTGAAGTTGCAGCTGTTCGTGCTAAAGGTATGGAAGGCGCGGTAACTGAACCTGCAGATCATCCAGTTTCTGGTAGTAGTGAAATGGCTTATGAAGGCGCACCAAGCGCTATTTCTGCCGAAGACACCGTTGCTTTTATCGACACTGAAGGTCCAAAAATGACCGTGGAAGAATTTGCTTTTGGTACTGAAGTGTTTTTCCAGCGTTGTGCCGGTTGTCATGGTGTGTTGCGTAAAGGCGCAACCGGTAAACCATTGACCACTGATATTACCCGTGAAAAAGGTACTGATTATCTGAAAACCCTGATTACTTATGGTTCGCCAGCTGGTATGCCAAACTGGGGTACTTCTGGTGATTTGACTACAGAAGAAATTGATGTCATGGCGCGTTATTTGCAGCATGAACCACCAGTGCCTCCAGAATGGGGTATGAAGGAAATGAAGGAAAGCTGGAAAGTCTTCATCAAGCCTGAAGATCGTCCAACTAAACCTATGCATAAACGTGATATTGACAATATTTTTGCGGTAACCCTGCGCGACGCAGGTCAGGTTGCCCTTATTGACGGTGATACCAAAGAAATTATCAATATCGTAAAAACGGGTTATGCAGTTCATATTTCACGCCCATCAGCATCTGGTCGTTATATGTTCACCATTGGTCGTGATGCCAGAATCGACATGATTGATATGTGGATGGAGACACCTGATCTGGTAGCTGAAATTAAAGTTGGCCTTGAAGCGCGTTCAGTTGAAACATCCAAGTACAAAGGTTATGAAGACAAGTACGCGATCGCTGGCGCATATTGGCCTCCACAGTATACGATTATGGATGGCGATACACTTGAGCCACTGAAGATTGTATCTACCCGCGGAATGACCGTTGATACTCAGGAATATCACCCAGAGCCACGTGTTGCAGCCATCGTTGCTTCACATGAGCATCCTGAATTTATCGTTAATGTAAAAGAAACCGGTAAAGTTCTGTTAGTTAACTTTGAAGACATTGATAATCTGAAAGTAACTACCATTGGTACCAAGCGTTATTTGCATGATGGTGGCTGGGATAGTACACATCGGTATTTCATGACCGCTGCGAATAAATCTAACTCGATTGTTGTTATTGATTCTAAAGACCAGAAACTGGTTGCTATGATTGATGTTGAAAAGATTCCACATCCAGGTCGTGGCGCCAATATTATTGATCCAGAATATGGTCCAGTATGGATTACATCAGGATTAGGTAACGACAATGTCACATTTATCGGTACTGATCCTGTTAATCACCCTAAACATGCCTGGAAAGTAGTTCGTACCCTGCATGGTATGGGTGGTGGCTCATTGTTTGTGAAATCACATCCGAAATCTAGAAATCTTTGGGTTGATGCACCATTGAATCCTGATGTAAATTCTTCTCAGTCAATTGCAGTGTTCAATATCGACAAGCTCGATAAGGGCTTTACTCGCTTACCAATTGCCAAGTGGGCAGAATTGGGTGAAGGACCAAAACGTGTGGTTCAAGGCGAATATAACAAAGCTGGCGATGAAGTTTGGTTCTCCGTTTGGAGTGGTAAAGAAGAAGAATCTGCCATCGTTATCGTTGATGATAAGACCCGTAAATTGAAGCATGTCATTAAAGGCCCAGAAATCGTAACACCAACGGGTAAATTTAATGTCTATAACACCATGAATGACGTTTACTGATCACAGTTAGTTCATGAAATCAGGCGGCAGCATTCTCGCTGCCGCCTACTTCTAAAATCTATTAATTAATAACAGGATTTTATCCTGAGGAAATTCGTATGTCCGTTATAAAACAAAATAAACTGGCGCTAGCACTATTAGCTGCCGGATTTGGCTTCGCTATGTCACCTGTTGCGGCAGAGGAGGCTGATACCATTGCTAATGCATTTACAGACGGAAAAGCCAGTCTTAATTTGCGCTACCGCTATGAATTTGTAGATCAGGAAGGTTTCAGTGAGAATGCGAATGCATCAACCCTGCGTACCCGCTTGAACTACAGAACTGCTCGTTGGAGTGGGTTCAGTGCTTTTATTGAAGCCGATAATGTAGCCCATGTGCTGGTAAATGATTTTAATAGTGGTGCTGGTACATCGTCACCTGCTAAGGGAATTTACCCGGTAGTTGCGGATCCTAGTGGCACAGAAATAAATCAGGCATACCTGGATTACAATTTTAGTGATAGTGATTTTTTCCGCGTAGGCCGCCAACGCATTTTACTGGATAACCAACGTTTTGTCGGTGGTGTAGGCTGGCGTCAAAATGAACAAACATATGATGCGGTTTCTTATACAACGGTATTTTCCAACAAAGCTAAGCTTTTTGCTGGATATGTTTGGAATGCAAATCGGATTTTTGGTGAAGATGTAGCAGCAGGTGATCACGAACAAGATACCTTCATGGCGAATTTAGCTTTACCAATTGCCGATGCTGGCAAGTTTGTGGGCTATTGGTATGACATTGATAATAAGGATGCTGCAGAATTTTCTACCAGTACTATCGGTTTGAAATGGAATAACAAAGTTGGTGAAGGTTCTAAACTGAGCTATGGCCTTGAGTTTGCTTATCAAACAGACAACCGAAATAACCTGGTTGACTATTCTGCTAATTATTATCGCTTTGATGCAGCATATAAGTTAGAAGCAGTGAATGTGTTTGCTGGTTATGAATCATTAGGTGGTGATAAGAATAAGGCTGGAGCTGCATTTCGCACGCCACTGGCTACGCTGCATGCGTTTAACGGTTGGGCAGATAAGTTCCTGGGTACACCTGGAGCAGGCCTGGATGATATCTTCTTTGGTGTAAATGGCAAATTGGGTAACAACAAGTGGAAACTGATGTACCACGATTTCTCAGCTGAAGATGGTAGTTCAGATTTTGGTTCTGAAATCGATGCATCTCTTGTCCTACCTATCAATAAGAACTATGGCATGTTACTTAAAGCTGCATTTTACAATGGTGACAGTGGAATCCCAGATACGAACAAGATTTGGGTTATGGCAACCGCAAAATTTTAATAAAAATATATACTTAACGCGACTAACCCGCTGAGTCTTCAGCGGGTTTTTTGTGTCTCATATTTCAAAAATTGAATATAAATGAAAATTGAAAAACAATATGCTGCACTTATGACCTATGTCAACTCTGTAATAATCTAAGTGTGTATAATAAAATTGAGGGATTTTATAAAATATAAAACCAAATCGTAAGAGGAGACTTAATATGGGCGATCAATCTCAGAATGGGGACAGACCGGAAAAACTGCCTTTTTGGCAGCGTTTAATGGACAACCATTTTCTACTGCTATTTCTTGGTGTTGTAATTCCAACAGTTTTCTACCTTATGTGGGGAATTATGGAAATTGCTAATCTACCAATTGCCGAATAGGGAGGCTAAATCAAATGACTTCATTTCAACCGCCTGCCGAAATTAACTGGTGGAAATCACCTATTGGCAAAGACGAAATTTTATGGATCGGTATCGCCCTTGTGTGGTGTCTGATCATGTTCTTTATGATGCCTTATTGGCATGTCTACGGAAAACAAAACCTCTCTAACGAGGCATATCAAACAACACCAGCAAAATTTCAGGCAAGCGTTGATGAAATGGTTGCGAAGTATAAAGTTGGTGAAGAAGCTGGAATTCCGATTGTTAAGCCACCTGCAGGTAGCGATGTATACCTGGCAGGACGTTTATGGCAATGGTATCCAATTCTTGAGCTTGAAAAAGATCAGACCTACCGTTTACATCTCTCTTCACTGGATTGGAATCATGGGTTCTCATTACAACCAGTGAATATCAATCTGCAAGTTATCCCTGGTTATGACATGGTCATTTCTTTGACCCCAGATACAACTGGTGATTTTGGGATTGTTTGTAACGAATACTGTGGTATTGGTCATCATACTATGCTCGGTAAAATTATTGTGAGGGAGAAATAATAATGGGACAGTTTAGACAGTGCCCCGACTCGGGCTTCTTTTTCGATAAGTCAGCCGAGCGATTGATGAAAGCCAATGCCGTGGTGGCAGTGGTTGCTTTATTGATTGCTGGAATCTTAGCGTTAGGCGTAGTATTAACTCGTTGGCAATCAGTACATTTGTTACCAGCTGATGCTTTTTATACAGTATTAACAGGCCATGGAATTAATGGACTGATTTACTGGATCATCTTTTTTGAAATGGCAGTTTTGTATTTTGCTTCATCAACATTGCTTCGTGTTCAGCTGGCAACACCACGTTGGGCATGGGCAGGCTTTGGTCTTATGTTGACCGGAGCGGTGATGAACAACATCGCCATTTTGAGTGGTAAATCCAGTGTGATGATGACATCTTATGTGCCTATGCAAGCACAACCCCATTTTTATCTGGGTTTGATTCTATTTGCGGTAGGCGCCTTGATCGGTTGTTTTGTGTTCCTCGGGACACTGGTTAAAGCCAAAGATGAAAACACCTATGAAGGATCCATTCCACTGGTTACATTTGGTGCTTTGACTGCTGCAATCATTGCTGTTTTCACTATTGCCTCTGGTGCAATCGTGTTAATCCCAACTTTCCTCTGGTCAATTGGTTATGTAAATCACATTGATGCTGCTATGTATCGAGTAATATGGTGGGCCTTTGGACATTCTTCTCAACAGATCAACGTTGCTGCACACGTTTCTATCTGGTATCTGATCATCGGTGTACTCTTTGGTGCTCGTCCGATGTCAGAGAAAGTGAGTCGTTTCGCTTTCCTGCTCTACATTCTGTTCCTGCAGTTAGCAAGTGCTCATCACATTCTTGCCGATCCAGGTATTAGTTCAGAGTGGAAGATATTTAATACCAGTTATGCAATGTATCTTGCTGTACTCGCGAGTTTAATTCACGGATTAACAGTGCCAGGCTCAATGGAAATTGCGCAACGCAGGAAGGGCTTAACTAAAGGTTTGTTTGAATGGTTACGCAAGGCACCATGGGGTAATCCAGTATTTTCAGGGTTCTTTATTTCTCTGGTAATATTTGGCTTCATTGGCGGTATTACCGGTGTGGTAATGGGTACAGAGCAGATTAATCTGATTATCCATAACACCATTTATGTACCTGCGCATTTCCATGCAACCGTGGTTGTAGGAACCTCTTTGACCTTTATGGCATTAACGTATTTATTGATACCCGTTCTGTTCAGACGTCAGACATTCCTGCCAAAAATTGCTCAATGGCAGCCCTATGTTTTTGGTCTTGGTATGACTATCCTGATTCTGTTCCAGCTTGGCGCTGGCACATTGGGTGTTTCCAGACGTCATTGGGATATGGGTTTCACCGGAGCCGCATTGAGTTTTGACTATGCTGGTACTGCGTACATGATGATGGCCGTATCCGGTGTTGGTGGCGTTCTTGCTGCAGTCGGCGGGGCTATGTTTATTGTGGTTGCGGTTGGCTCGCTGATATTTGGTAAGAAACTAGAACCATCAGCAGGATTTTTGCAGAGTTTCGCTCTGAAACCACTGGCTCCTGAAGTCTACAATATAGACCAGCCTGCGCTGCTTGCACGGGCAGAAAAACTGCCAGTTGAAGAATCTAAGTCATCGGGTTTCCATTCACCGGGCACCTTTGTTCTGGCAATGATTCTGATGGTTTGTTTCGTGGTTTACTATTTCATCAACTGGGACTATTTGTCTTCAGTTTGGCCAATGGGATAAGTTTTAACTATGCTCAGACAGCTTGTTAGTCTGTTTAAGTTCCGCATCGGTGTAATGATGATGATTACCGCTCTGGTAGCCATGATGGTTACCCCGGGGCGGGACTTGAGCGGCTGGGAAACATTGGTTTTGGCGCTGGCGGTATTGGTTTCTGCCGCTGCAGCCGGTGCCTTTAACCAATATTATGAAACAGATCTGGATGGGCGCATGCAGCGCACCCGCGATCGACCTTTTGTTACCGGTAAATTACATAAAAGCCCGCTCTGGCTGATGCTCATTATTGGGCTGTTAGTCGTTAGTGTAGGCGCAGCTATTGTAGTGCTCAATGAAGCCACAGCATTGTGGATTTTTCTTGGGGCGTTCTTTTATGCCGTGGTTTACACCGTTTGGTTAAAGCGGCGCACATGGCTGAATATTGTAATCGGTGGTGCTGCAGGAAGTTTTGCAGTTCTTGCAGGTGCGGCAGCTGTCACTTCTAATATCGAACCTGTGCCAATTTTATTAGCTTTGGTGCTTTTTTTCTGGACGCCATCACACTTTTGGAGTTTGGCAATTGCTCGGCACGATGATTATGCAGCAGTTGGCATACCAATGCTGCCTGTGGTTGTAGGAGACCAGCGTGCGGCACAAATAGTATTGGTCAATACGTTGGCATTAGTAACTTTTTCGATCCTTCCATTTTTCTATGGCCTCAGTTGGATCTATTTAGCCGGAGCTGTCAGTGGAGGTGGATATTTCATCTTTACTAACATCAAAATGCTCAAAGATCAGCA
>CAXMRK010000074.1:0-2197 GCA_964195815.1 uncultured Acidimicrobiia bacterium
CACAGCATTAAGCTCAATAATCTCTGATCTATCCATGATTGAGCATTTTGCTCCAAAACGATTTAATATCCAGAATAAATCATTGCTTTGCTAACTGTATATCCACTATTACCGGGTCGTGGTCAGAGGAGCGATGATAATCGTCTTCAAACCAGGGGTGGTCCGGGCTAAAGGTAGAATTGATTTTCCATATCCAGGCGGCTTTGATCTTATCTTTGAGTTCTGGATTGGCAAAGGCGTAATCCAGCGAGCCAGCCTGCCCTCGATAAATAAAACTGAACGACGGTTGTGAGGCAAAGGCTTCTATCATTTCACTCCAGCCGCGGGTTTTCAGGCGAGTAATAGGGTCTTCTTTACGGTAGCTATTCAGATCACCTAGTATCAGTACATTCTCAACCGAGGAGATGTTGTGGAGTGAATTCAACCAGTCAGCGACGGCTGTGGCAGCGTTTACTCGCGCCTGGTTCCAGCATCCCTGGCCATCACGCTGGTTAGCATTGGCATCGGTTTTAACATCAACACCGGGAGCTAGCGTTGGGCAGCGACCTTTTGATTTGAAGTGATTTATAGCCAGCAATAATTCGCCACCATTATTCAAATCTATAAAATGTTGTGCCAATGGTTGGCGGCTTAGCTTGGTTAAGGCTTTATGCTTTGTCGAAACCGCGGGACCCAGTGCTTTTACCCTTGTACTGCGATAAATAATACCAACACTAATCGCGTCACCACCAAGTCGATCTGCCAACGGTTTTGAAAAGCGCCATGCGGCTTCCGGTATGGCCTGATTTAATGCCTGGGTCAAATCAGTGATAGCTGAGTGGGGCCCATAACCATCATTTTCCATCTCCTCTACGGCAACGATATCTGCAGCACTCACTTTGATCGCATTAACCAGTCGTGATCGCTGCTGGCTAAAGCCAGCATAACTGTCTGCACCACGATCCGTTGGGAAGCCGCCCTGTAAGCCGTCACCATTAAAATAATTATGCAAATTAAAGCTCATAACTCGTAATGAGTCGGTTTTTTTGGGTACAGCTGCCTGTTTGCGCTGGCTGAACTGAATTGCCTCAGTTGCCGTTAGCATATAACGACCCTGTGCCTGGCTCATAACTCCACTCAAGCTGAAGGCTTGATCACCCACTTGATTGACCCCAAAGGCGGAGGTCTTTTCTATGCTGGGTGAAGTAATGTCCAGCTGAATATCAATGGTATTTGCACGGTTCTTAGCTGCAAGTTCAGCGGTGTGTTTGCCGGGAGCAATAACTTCTGTGGGAACGAAAGGCAGGCCAATGGCAGACAGGCTCAGTTGTTGACGTTTATATAGCTGATAAAGATCGCTAACGGTTAATTCCTGATTAATCTCCAGATACATCGCCTCCAGGCTTTCGCGCTCAGCAGCACTTAGCGGGAGTCTATTGGTATGTACCGGTAATGGTTGCTGATGACCACAGAAGCCGGAGATAGTGATTTGTTCAAGGCTGGTCATGCCGCCTTTGTTGTTCTTGCTGTTTAGTTCAGCCACTACACCACTAAGCTGCAAAATATCGCCAATTTTTATCTGCTCGGAAAGAAAATCATTGCTGATAAAAAGCCCATCTGAACTTAGTGGATCCATATCCGCCATATTTTGTTCAAGATACAATCCGGAACCCGCAACCAGGTGGGTAACAATTCCACGAACAGAATGTTGCTGACCCAAGAATGGAGAGCTTTTACCCACTCCTTGAATGGCGGCAATAGAAGTAACGGTTTGCTGGCATGCATCAGTTGATAA
The DNA here is from genome assembly GCA_964195815.1 of uncultured Acidimicrobiia bacterium. Taxonomy (GTDB): domain Bacteria; phylum Pseudomonadota; class Gammaproteobacteria; order Xanthomonadales; family SZUA-36; genus SZUA-51. The sequence continues at coordinate 1,775 of CAXMRK010000074.1, forward strand.
ATCTGCAATTTTGTTGCTGTTAGCTGCACAAGCGCTGAGGATGGCGGCAATGGATACAATAAAAGCCAGTTGCAGAAAGCTGCAGCTGGCCCGTGTAGTGTGGTGCTTCATAGGGTTGTCCAAGGGGTTTTATTGAACCTGGGTAATCATGTACTGAACAATCGCGCGAATCTCATCATCACTCAGCTGCATTTGCCCACCTTTTGGTGGCATCAGGTTAAATCCATCAATAGCATGTGCAACCAGAGTGTCTTCGCCCTGGGTCAAGCGTTCAGTCCAGGCAGCGGCTTCCAGTTTTGGCGCACCAGCGGCACCAGTTGCATGGCAGGCAAAACAGGCTGTCTGATAGATGGCCCCGCCATCAATTTTGGCAGCTTCAGGCTCTGCACTCGCAACAGCAACTTCAGCAGGTGCAGTTTCGGT
>CAXMRK010000075.1:0-3392 GCA_964195815.1 uncultured Acidimicrobiia bacterium
TTATCTCGCCAGCCTGAAGTGATTGGATAGCGTCGGTCACGGCCAAAGGCTCGTGAGGTAATTCTCACCCCGGGAGCGGCCTGGCGGCGTTTGTATTCATTCACTAGCACCATTGCTGCGACGCGCTCGACAGTTGCCGGATCGAAACCCTGGGCAACAATTTCTTTTACAGAGCGGTCTAACTCAACATACTGCTCGAGAATCGCATCTAGTACCGCATAGGGTGGTAATGAATCTTCATCTTTTTGATCGGGTGCAAGTTCCGCTGATGGCGGTCGCTCAATTACCGCTTGAGGTACAGCCGGGCTGATGCTGTTACGGTATTCACATAACTCAAATACCAGGGTTTTTGCACAATCTTTTATCGGGGCAAAACCACCCGCCATATCTCCATAAATAGTTGAGTAACCAACCGCCAGCTCGCTTTTATTTCCAGTGCTTACCGGCAACCAGCCGAATTTGTTTGAGAGTGCCATCACAATCACTCCACGACAGCGAGCCTGTATGTTTTCTTCGGTAATATCGGCAGATTTTCCAGAAAAGGCAGGTTTTAGTGATTCCAGAAAAGCTGTAAAAGAGGGTTCAATGGAAATTGTTTGATGATCAATACCAAGCATTTCTGCCTGCTCAACTGCTAAATCCAGACTGAGCTGACTGGTATGCCGAGAGGGCATCATGATGGTGTGTACATTCTCAGATCCAAGTGCATCGGCCGACAGTATAAGGGTGAGGGCAGAATCAATGCCGCCGGATAAACCCAGAACCACTTCACGAAAACCATTTTTATAAACATAATCACGTAGCCCGGTGACCAATACGTGATAAATTTCTGCCAGTTCCGATAACTCAGGTTCTGGCCAATCCGCCTGTAAACCAGATTGATCCAACCGGCAATACAACAGCGCATCTTCACACAAGGGACCGCTGGCAATAAGCTCTCCCTGGCTATCAATCAGCAAGCTGCGGCCATCAAAAACTAATTCATCCTGGCCCCCAGTAGTATTGAGATAAACCATTGGGCATTGATTTTCTCGACACCGATTTCCCATATCTGTGATTCTGTGTGGGTATTTTCCACGTGCATAGGGCGAAGCATTGGCTACCAGCAAAACATCGGCTCCGGCTGCAACACTCGCGCGCACAACATCTTCTGACCAGCTATCTTCACAAATTAGCAAGCCTAATTTGTGCCCCTTGATTTCGACGATATGGGATTCAGTACCGGCTTGAAAGTAGCGCTGCTCATCAAAAACCAGATAATTGGGTAAGCGCTGTTTGTGATAGGTGCTACAAACTTTTCCGTCTGCAAGCCAGCTTAGGCAGTTAAAACGTTTGCCCCTATCCCTGCAGGGATGACCAATAATGACATCAATACCATGAGTAACCGAGGCAATCTGGTTCAATGCGCTTTCTGCAGCTCCTAAAAAACCCGGACGCAATAACAGATCTTCTGGAGGATAACCGGTGAGACTTAATTCAGGAAATACAATCAGATCGGCCCCATTCTCGCGAGCTTCCTCGATTAACAGTTTCGAAAGCTCTAGATTTTTCCTAATGCTCCCTACAGCAAAATCAAATTGTGCTAAGGCAATTTTTATCATTATTGAATCTCTGCGCTTTGGCGCTTTAATATTAAAGGTAAATAATAACCAGCTTCCCAGAACACCTGAATTTATGAGGCCCTTTGGCTCAGCTTGTCATTAAGCTAACCAGGTGCTCAAGCTCGAAAATACTAACTATCTCTGGGCAGAATAATACCTGAAACTATACCGTGATTCCTCAGTTTTAATAGGTTGAAATTTAATCACAAAATTTGTAGAAAATTTCAGGCAAACTTGACTCGGTGATATTTTCGAAAAAAACGGCTACACTTAAAACAAAGAAATGTTGATAACAATAAAGAGGGTTTCCAATGATTCATGACAATATTTTAACCACTATAGGCAATACTCCGGTTGTTCGAATTAATCGCCTGGCTCCTGTACATGTCGATATGTTCGTAAAAATTGAGGCCTTTAATCCAATGGCTTCAGTTAAAGACCGGCTAGCTTTTGCAATTATTTATGACGCTGAAAAGCGTGGTTTATTGCGCCCTGGACAAACAGTTATCGAAGCAACTTCGGGTAATACTGGGATCGCGCTTGCAATGGTATGTGCGGCTAAGGGGTATCAGTTTGTTGCGGTTATGGCGGAATCATTTTCTATAGAGCGGCGTCAACTTATGCGTTTTATGGGAGCTAAGGTTATCCTCACACCCGCTGCTGAACGCGCTACAGGAATGCTCAAAATAGCTGAAGAACTAGCGGAAACTAATGGCTGGTTTCTGGCTAGCCAGTTCGATAATCTTGCAAACCCTGCTTATCACCGTAACACGACCGCGCCTGAAATCCTGAGGACCTTTGCTAATCAACGGCTGGATTATTTTGTTTCTGGCTGGGGTACAGGCGGAACCATAACGGGTACTGGTGAGGTGTTAAAAGCAGCACGACCAGATATTAAAGTGATTTCGTGTGAACCCTCGGTTGCACCGGTACTTGCAGGTGGTGAATGGCAGCCGCATAAGATACAGGGGTGGACCCCTGATTTTATTCCTTCAGTTTTAAATAAAGATATATGTGATGAGATCATTCCAATTGACGATGATCTTGCAATCAATACCTCAAGAGAACTGGCTACTGAGGAAGGGATCTTCTGTGGCATATCCGCAGGTGCAACACTTGCGGCAGCAATTAAAGTTGCGGAATCTGCGCCTTCTGGTTCAAGTATTCTGGCCATGCTTCCAGATACGGGTGAGCGTTATCTGAGCACACCATTATTTGAAGGCATTAAGGAAGGTTCGGATGATGAACTGATGGAATCGCTAAATTCATAGTTTGTTTTTCAGGTTTGATTTAGAGCGTTCAATCAGAGATGGGCTAAAGTTTTGCTCCTGCTGTGAGCAATTCTTTTGGCAGCTTGCGTATCAGAATGGCCAATTCGATGAAGAAGTCCGCCATTGCGCTGCTCTTGCGCCAACATAAAATTAAAGTACGTTTGGGCACCGGTGGATGAAATGGTCTTAGTGCTAGATTATCCGTATTTGGAACAGGTGGTTTTATAGCAAGGACAGGTAGCAGGGTAACACCAACATCGGCAGCAACCATCATCCGCAGTGTTTCCAGACTGGTCGCTTGAAAGTCCAACTTTTCTTTTGCTCCAACCAGCGAACAGACTTCGAGAGCATGATTGCGCAAGCAGTGACCTTCGGCGAGCAAGAGTAAGTCCTGTCCCCGTAAATCTTCCACTGAGAGGTATTTTGTGTCAGTCAGGGGATGATTAGCTGGCATTGCTGCCACAAATGGCTCATCAAACAGGACTTCATAACGAAGCTGGTCATCATTTATAGGCAGTGC
>CAXMRK010000076.1:0-4103 GCA_964195815.1 uncultured Acidimicrobiia bacterium
CCACGGCTCAATTAGCAGAGCTAATTAAGTCGACAATAGGCCGACCGCAGGATAAAAAACATCCGGCAACAAAAAGCTTCCAGGCCATTCGAATAAAGATAAACAACGAGTTAGCCGATGTAGCTACTGGACTCGATGCGATCATAAAGCAACTGCGACCTGGTGGCAGGCTGGCGGTGATCAGCTTCCACTCGCTGGAAGATCGTATTGTGAAGCGTGCACTAAAAAAAGCCGCTCAAAATGGTCCAGTTTATCGGAAACTGCCTCCGGTACCTGGTGCCAGAGCAGTTCTCCGTCTTGTTGGTAAAGCTCAATTCCCCTCCGAAGAAGAAATCAGACTCAATCCCCGCTGTCGTAGTGCTGTTCTACGTATTGCGGAAAAACTTCACTGATGGGCCGCTCAGCTTTGGGCCTGGCCCTGTTGCTGGCAGTGATTGCCAGTGCGTTGCTTGTTGTTAATACACGGCATCAGTCACGTCAGTTATTTTTAGAGCTAGAGAAATTATCACTGGAAAGAGATATGGCTAACAGTGAATGGAGCAGATTGCAGTTAGAGCAGGCAACCCTGGCTGATGCAGGCAGGATTGAGAAAATTGCAGTCGAGAAACTGGGAATGAAAACTCCCGAAGACATTCGGATATTAATAGTAAATTAATGCAAACAAAGACTGACAATAGCAGAGAAACACAGACTCGAAAGGCCCGCTTTCGTCTGTTTTTTATGCTGGGTCTTTTGCTGCTTAGTACTTTCGGACTTGCAACTCGCGCGGTTACATTGCAAGTGGTTGATTCAGAGTTTCTCCAGAGTCAGGGTGAAGCACGGCATTTGCGTGAAGTTGAAATTCCAGCTACACGTGGCGTTATTTATGATCGGAACCAGGTTCCGCTTGCGGTGAGTACACCGGTTGAATCACTTTGGGTGCATCCGGGTAAGCTACTGGAAAATAGAGAAAATATTGACAAGTTGGCATCAGTATTGGGATTTGATGCAGATGAAGTAGAGCGCAAGTTGTACGCCCGCTCAGAGAAAGAGTTTGCCTGGTTAAAACGCCAGCTGCCACCATCACTGGCTGCGGAAATACGCGCGCTTGAGTTACCGGGAGTCAATCTGGAGCGTGAATACAGACGTTTTTATCCATCCAGCGAAGTAAGCGTCCATGTTCTGGGCTTTACAAATATTGATGATGTGGGTCAGGAAGGCCTGGAGCTGGAGTATAACGATTGGTTGCAAGGAGTGCCTGGCATCAAGCAGGTGATCAAGGACCGTTTGGGACGGGTGGTAGAGGATGTAAATCTTATTCGTCCAGCACAACCGGGACGTGACTTAACTTTAACTCTTGATAATCGTTTGCAGTATTTAGCTTATCGGGAATTGAAGAGAACCATGCAAGAGCACAAAGCGACTTCTGGTTCAGTTGTATTAATGGATGTCGCCAGCTCTGAAATTTTAGCAATGGTGAATGCGCCTACCTATAATCCAAATCAGCCTGTTCGTCAGGAATCTGATGCACTCAGAAATCGTGCAGTGACAGATGTGCTCGAGCCGGGTTCGGTGATCAAGCCATTTACCATTGCAGCTGCATTGGAAACTGGGCAGTACCAGCCGGACTCACCCATCGATACCGAGCCAGGCACCATCGAGATTTCCGGTCATACAATTCATGATACTCACAATTATGGAATGTTGGATGTAACCGGGGTTATAACCAAATCAAGCAATGTGGGTGCTTCTAAAATTGCATTATCAATGGAAGCTGAGCACTTATGGGGTAGTTTGAGTCGATTTGGTTTTGGGAAAGTGACAAGTTCAGGCTTCCCTGGAGAGTCAGCAGGAGTATTACGTAATTTCCAACGTTGGCACAAAGTTGAGCAAGCCACTATTTCCTACGGCTATGGAATTTCTGTAACGGCATTACAGTTAGCGCAGGGGTTTGCCACGCTTGCGAATGACGGGCGTCTACGTGCGCCATCTTTTATCAAAGGTACAGAATCTCCGTTGGCTTCAGTTCTAGACCCTGCAATAGCAGCTCAGGTTAGAGAGATGATGCTAACCGTAACTGGTCCGGAAGGAACCGGGAAACAAGCTAGAGTTCGAAATTATCTGATCGGTGGAAAAACGGGTACTTCACGAAAAGCCAGTGGCTCTGGCTATGATGAGCGTTATGTTTCTTCCTTTGCTGGCTATGCCCCTGCAAGTGACCCACAGCTTATTTGTATTGTTGTTATAAATGATCCTCAGGGAAATTCGTATTACGGCGGTACGGTTGCCGGGCCACTATTCTCGAGAGTTATGTCTGGAGCATTACGGCTACTAGATATTGCACCTGATAATTTTCACACTTTGATGGTAGAAAATCCTGCAAGCAGGAATAACAAAAATCAGGCTGACAAGCAGGAGGGCAACCATGCCCCATAACCTCAGAGAGGTGTTCACTGCTTGGGATGATGCTTTGGAGCTTGCCTCTATTCCTGAATTGAGTGTCACTGATTTGCACATGGATTCTCGGCAGATCAAGCCAGGTGATGCCTTTGTAGCAGTTCCAGGTGCACGGGTGCACGGACTTGAGTTTGCGGATAAAGCAGCTGCTATGGGTGCATTAGCCGTAATTTGTGATCAAAGTATTACGGCAAAAAGCACCCATTTTGATTGTCCAGTTATTTTAATTCCCGGGTTAAATGAGCGCCTGGCAGAACTAGCGTCGCGTTTTTATGGTGCCCCGGATGATGGGATGACCCTGGTTGCAGTTACGGGCACCAATGGAAAGACTTCTGTTGCCCACTTTATCGCCCAGGTTTGGCAGCAGTGGCAGGGTAGTGCAGGACTAATAGGTACCTTGGGCGCGGGCCCCTTAAATGCCCTAACAGATACTCAACACACTACACCTGATATTTTTGAGACCTACTCTCAACTGGCACAGTTACGGGCTGCAGATATTGGTTTAACGGCAATGGAAGTATCGTCGCATGCCCTTGATCAAAACCGGGTCGGCTTGCTGTCTTTTGATCTGGGTATATTCACCAATTTAAGTCATGATCATCTGGATTATCACGGCAACATGGAAAATTATGCAGCGGCTAAACTGCGTTTGTTTACGGAATGCCAGCCGCGTTTTTCGGTCTTGAATGTTGCGGATAAAGTGGGGCGTCAGTGGCAGCAAGTGTTGTCTGAAAGTACTCAATGTATTACTTATTATGGCGATTCTGCTGATCAAGGTGAATCCGCAAGCAGTCAGCCGCAAGCTGATTTATATGCCAGTAATGTTGTTTTAACCGAGGAAGGTATTCGCTTCCATTTGCATAGTCCATGGGGTGATGCTGAGATTCAATCTAATCTGCTGGGCAGATTTAATCTGGATAATTTGCTAGCTGCGGCTGCAAGTTTAGGCCTGCTCGGAATGCCATTTCCGAAACTATGCCATGCCCTGGAAATGGTACAACCGGTAATTGGTAGAATGCAACGAATCAGTGGCGATATCGATCAGCCGTTGGTTGTAGTTGATTATGCCCACACTCCAGATGCATTAAGCCAGGCACTTGCCAGTTTACGATTACATACAGCTGATCGGCTGTTTTGTGTTTTTGGTTGCGGTGGTGAGCGCGATCGCAAAAAACGTCCCTTAATGGCACATGCGGCTGAAAAGCTATCTGACAAAGTATTTTTAACCTCTGATAATCCGCGCAATGAAGATGCACTCACAATTATTAATGAAGTGGCTACTGGTTTTAAGCTGCCACAGAATGTGACCATAGAACCTGATCGCGCTAGCGCGATCAGACTGGCAGTATATGCTGCAAAAAAAGGTGATGTAATTCTGATCGCTGGTAAGGGGCATGAGCAGTATCAGCAGTTTGGTGCCAGAAGATTACCTTTCGATGATGCTGCTGAAGCACGCCTTGCTCTGGGGGTTGCTGCATGATTCAAATGAATCTACATGAAGCAGCACAAATCGTTTCAGGTAAATTAATTACCACAGACTCTAATCTAACCGAGTTTACAGGTGTCACTATTGATTCCAGAAAACTGCTGCCAGGGCAATTGTTTGCCGCATTTTCTGGTTTTAATGTGGATGGCCATAAATTTGTTGATGATGCATTCAAGCAGGG
>CAXMRK010000077.1:0-7407 GCA_964195815.1 uncultured Acidimicrobiia bacterium
GTGGTCAGACTCAGCCGCAGCTATGTATATAACTCCACGCATGGCTTCAGTTGCTGATTTCATTAACATCAACATTCTACGTACATCGGGAAATTTAATTATTGGATAGCGGGAGCCATCTTTTCGGGTCCCTTGTAGTCGTTCTTTGGAGTAGGCTAATGCCTGCTGGTAGGAACGTTCTGAGACGCCCAAACCTTGAATCCCAACACCCTGACGTGCTTCATTCATCATCGTGAACATAGCTTTCAGCCCGTTATTGGGTTTGCCGACCAGGTAACCTCTAGCACCACCATTATCACCAAAATTCAATGTACAGGTTGGACTTCCATGAATACCCAGCTTGTGTTCAATACCGACACAGTAAACATCATTGCGTTCACCAGGTTGATTGTTGTCATCAGGGATGAATTTCGGTACCAGAAATAAAGAAATCCCCGCTACTCCTGCAGGTGCATCAGGTAACCGTGCAAGCACCAGATGAATGATATTTTCAGTCATCTGATGGTCACCCCAGGTGATAAATATTTTTTGCCCAGTGATTAAATAATGCCCGTCCTCTGGAAACGCTTTAGATATCACTGCAGCCAGATCTGAACCGGCACCGGATTCAGTCAAACACATTGTGCCTGCCCATTGACCACTCACCATATTGGGCAAATAAACATCCTTAAGCTCAGTGGAGCCGTGAGTTGTAATGGAATCAACCGCACCGGTTGTCAGTAGTGTGCATAGCGCTAAACCAAGATTGGAGCTATCCCAGACTTCCATAACACCGGCTGCAAGAATGCGCGGCATATTTTGGCCTCCGTATTGTTCTTCAGCTGCAAGCGAGCCCCAACCACTATCGACATATTGATGGTAGGCATCAGAAAAGCCTGGTGTCTCAATTACACCTTCTTCAGCCAGGCTAGCACCCTGGTTATCACCAACGGCATTCAAAGGTGCAAAGACTTCGCTACCCAGGCGGCCAGCCTCTTCGAAAATAGCAGCTGCCAGCTCAGAATTCACATCCTCCAAACCGGCTTTTGCGCACATTTCATCAAAGTTAAGCACATGCTGCAATACGAACATGGCATCTTTATAGGGGAAGTTATAGTCGCTCATAAGATTTGATTCCTGCTAACTAAGGATTGAGATAGATTGCTCTGCTAATCATGGATGATATAAAAGGTCACCGAAATGATCTATGACAAAAACTATCAGATGTTGATGTTTAACCACTAATAATGACCGCAGCGGCAAGCTGGCTTACTGAGGTGTGTTGAAAACTATAAGAAAATACAAATAATATTCTTAAAAATAGAATTATTTCACAGCGCTGTTATTTTCTACCCATTGTTTGGCCAACTCCTGAGCTATTTCAATCTCTTCTGGTGACAATTTTTCTGCTACAGTGTCGCGCGCTTTAGCGGCTGTTAAATGCCCATTGCTTGAAGCAATCTGATACCACTTATAGGCCTTTATAAAATCCTTAACTTCGTCGTTTCCATTGGCGTAGATAGTTGCCATCTCAAACTGAGCATCAGTATCTCCCTGTTCGGCAGCTTTTTTGTACCAACGTATGGCCTCGGTATCATCTTGAATTACACCTTTGCCGCTGTTGTACATAACGTTTGGGTTGTATTGAGTTTTTGCCAGCCCCCTCTGATCCGCTTGTCGTAACCATTTTGCCGATTTTTCTGCATCAAGGGGTGATCCCTCGCCTTTGTAGTACAACTCAGCAAGGTTGTGCTGAGCATCCGCATCACCTTGCTCGGCGGCCTTCCGGTACCAACGCGCGGCTTCAGCATAATCTTTAGTTACCCCTAAGCCATCGTCGTACAAGATTCCCAGATTGAATTGGGCCCAGGCATCACCTTGATCAGCTGCCATTCGGTACCAACGTGCGGCTTCAACATAGTCTAGAGCTACACCTTCTCCGGTGTTATACATGATAGCCAGGTTGTACTGAGCAGAATCCAGGCCTTGTTCAGCGGCTTTACGATACCAGCGGGCAGCTTCTTCATCGTCCTTCTCTACGCCTTCTCCCTCGCTATACATTAAGGCCAGATTAAACTGAGCATCAGCATCTCCCTGTTCGGCAGCTAGTCGAAACCAATGTGCTGCAGTGGAGTTATCTTCAGGAATGCCCTCGCCATTGTCATAGATCAGCGCGAGGTTATATTGAGCTTTTAAGTTACCTTGATCGGCGGCCAACTGATACCAGTGAATGGCTTTATTAAAATCTTGTTCGACGCCTTCGCCCTTATGATATAGCCTGCCAAGCTTGAACTGGGCGATTGCATTACCTTTTTCTGCTAGCGACTGCCAGATGTTTAAGGCATTAGAAAAGTCTTTTTGATCATAGGCGGTTTGCGCATCCCCAAGGCTATCGCATGCTGCTATTGAGAGCAGCAAAACAATGGTCAGACCGATCTTTTTCAAATTACTGATGCACATAAGCTATTAGAATAGCAAACAAAGCCAGAGATTCACATGCTGCAAGCCATACTAGTAATTGATTATTTGCTGAACCAGGAGATTATAAACACTAGCATCAGCGAATAAACTCAACTGTTAACAGGGTCATTGTCAGCAGTCTTGGCTTCGAGTTCCTTGCGTTTATGTTCTTGAATATACTTCAAGTTAGCGGCATACATTTCAATGGCCTTATCAATACCGCTATCTTTAAGTACACCATTATTTCCAGCTGTAGCAAAGGTCACATATATCCCCGACGCTGCCATCAGGCCTGCTGAAACCAACTGTGGCTCCAGCCCTTCATCTTTTAATTTATTAGCAAGATTAATAAATTCTGTTACCACTCGATTATGTTCGTCACGATCACTCATTGTTATTTCCCTGGTATTATTTGGTAGCAAATTATACTGTCTTTAAAGCTTTGTATATGAAAATTTATCAATTTAGTTTGCTGGACAAGATCCGTCTTTGATAAAGGTTAGTCGATCTAATGAGAACATACCATTGGCCATGGTGCCCCCGTTAGTATCAAAACTGAGGACACCGTCAACACAATTCATTTGTAGGCGCATTGTTCCCCAGGGCAAGAGATCAGCGGGTGCTTCATTTGCTGGTTTCCCGAATAGACCACCGTTGGTGGTATACATTTGATCAAAAACTAGTTCATTAGCTTCGATCACGCCAACACCAAAAAACCAGCGCTGATTGCCTTGATCGTCATAGCTAAACCAGTATGCAACGATGCTTGAATTAGCCAGCACTTCCAGAACCAGACCGTGGTTTCCTGCATCAGTATTGGTCCAGGCACCGCTCAACAGCATTTCTTCCCGTACTGGGGTTGCAGGTGCAGGTAATCCACAGTGATGCCCCATCAAGCTGGTTAAGCGGCTGAGGTCGAGATGTCCAGGGCGGGAATCAACGCTGTAATCCATCCGTCCCTGATCACAGTTATTAAAAATTATCTCGGCCTGGCCGGCCTTAATCAGTTCAGGATTAAACCCGGGGCTTGAGAAGCGACCACCCCTGGTTTCGTAAAGCTCTGTAAATACGATTCTATTGCCACTGATATTTCCTACAGCATTCAAATATCGCTGATTACCCTCATCATCATAGGTAAACCAGTATATGACGGCTTTATTATCCTCAAGGACTTCCAGCAACAGACCTTGTTTGTCCTGATTGAAATCAGGCCATGCACCTGTGAAAGAAGAATCGATGAGTTGGGTAGCCTCTGAAGCAGTGTTGGAAATTGAAACGTTGAGGCTTTGATCTGCACCACCTTGATCTCCCATGGTACCTGAAGCGTTCTCGAGAAAACTCCAGCCACCATTATTCCAGTCAACTACTGTTGCCGGATTAGCATCAATCAGATCGCCTGTCAGGTCCCTGGTTTGCTGGCTTAAAGTGAATTCTGTAGCTGAGTCGATAAGTTGTCTATTGGCTTCAGTATCTGTAATTGTAAAACTTACACTAACAGCATCATCGCGGTAAGCAAGATACCCAGAAGGCGCCATACCTGGTTGATTATGCCAGGTAGGTGTAGAGAAGTTTGTGCTTAATGTTTGTTCATCTGCAAGCCATTTAAGCTGTACGGGAAGGCTAGTTACCGACTGGCCTGGCAGAGTGACAATGCGTCCATTTGAATTACGCCAGCGCATGGGTTTACTAAAGGCAACCCAAAGCTGATATTCTCGTCCTGGAACTAGATTTTCCAACTGATCCTGATGCAATACACGACTGGTTGCTGAGTCGGCTTTCCAATCGGCAGCGTAAACAACAGCCCCGCTAGCTGTGTCAAAAATTCGTACCCGACGTACCGAGGCTGCACCCATTTGCTTGTAATACGCCATAGTAAATGACTGTGCGAGTGTTTCGCGAACTCGCCTGATTTCACTTTCTGGCAAAATAAAACCATCATGGCAATTGGTGGCTAAACCACCGTAATCGGCACCACAGCCGGGTAGGCCTGGGTGATCGCCTCCAGACGGTTCAATCTCCAAAGTCCAGGAGGGGATTTTGTAGGTTTCAGCAAAATATTCATCGGTTGAGCCAATACCACCTTGAGCTGATTGCTGATTTGCCTGATTAAATGCATAGAATTTACCCGCCGGAAAAGCGGCCTGGAAATCTGTAAATAATTGCAGCACAGCAGTGGTGTTCCGAGCCAGTCGTTGGTTACCGGTATTGTGCCAAAAATGCACCTGTGAAAAGGAATGGACATCGGTGTACATTCGTAGGCGGTCTTCAGGAGCGAATGTGGCTGCAAATGCCAGCGCCTGTGTTTCACTTTCCGAATGTGGGCTGTTGCCATGATGGACGATTGAGCTGCCATTGGCTGAGCTACGGTTGCTGCTAGCCCAGAAAGGTGGATTATTACGATTAAGATCCACGCCAAATAGATGGTCAGCCCGGGTGCTAAGAGCGTTATCAACACCGTTCATATTCTTCCGCCGCATACGGCCATCACGCGGGCTTGTTAGTGGATCATCAGGATCGGTTTCTATCCAGCTTTTTCTTGGGTAGCGCTGAGTTTGTTGGAAACCATCGATATTCAAAGACGGAATCACCAATATATTGGCGTTATCCAAAAGATATCTATAAAAGCCATCATCATTTTCATTGGCTGCTAATAATTCCATAATGGCAGTTACCGTTTCTGGTGATTGCCATTCTCGAGCATGTATCCCACCGTTGGTTAGCGTGGCAGCTTCTGGTAGACCTTCATTGTTGAGTAAATCTGCGTCGCCTAATTGCCAGGCATTAATGTTAACCCCGAACTGAGTTCTTCCAAGTATGATCCGGTGGACGACCTCAGTTGTGCTTGCTAGCTCAAAATGCCGGGTTCTAAGCCCGTTATAGCTGCGAAATCCGTCAAACGGCACAGGGGTATTAACTGGCAAAGGAACCGGATAACCAAGCCCCAGCTCTCCGGGTGCTTCTGTCCAGTTTGCAATATGAGGTGCGGCACTGACTGCATTGCTTAGCACTAGCAAATAGCTTGCTGCGACAAGGAGAATTGATTTTGATGCAAATTGAAAAATCTGTTTCATAACTGGTCCTCTGCCATGGAATCAGCAATAAGGCTCAGAGTGAGACGTGCATAACGTGCAGCATCCGGTTGCGGCGACGCGGTGATACGGATCAGGTCAGCATGAACATTAGTGCGTTTGCTATTGCTCAAAGCAAGTGCTGCCGCAGCGCCTAAATTGGGCTCTCCCAACCAGACTAGTAAATCTGTATATACATTTTGATCAGTTTCGGCAATTTCGGCTAGATAGTGAATGGCAATGGCGGCAATTTCTGGTTCCCTGTTAAGCGCCTGATAGAGCAGAGGTTTACTTTCGGTATCAATGAGGTTTGTAAAAATATTCTTCAGTAGCTCAGGTAAGCGACGTTTTTCAGCAGTTTCAATAATCACAGAAAACGGAGCAGTTCCGGCTTGATTAAAAGCCAGACCGGCACTTAAGTCAGTCAGTGCTGCTCGATGGTTTTCATTTGCATTGCTGTTTTTCAGTTGCTGCAAACTGGACTCAAGTAGCTTTGCCTGTAGCGGCGCTGAGAGCTGAAGGGCTGCGACACGTAACGCTGTCTGACTGACAGGTACAGTTTCTAGATAGTGTTGCAAAAACGCTTCAGGCTGCTGCTCCAGGTTTTTTGCAATTTGTAGATCCTGCTGTCGTTGTTGTAATTGTTTGGCACCTGCTGCGGCTGCCCGTATATTAAAAACGGGTAAGCTGGAATGAGCAGATTCTGGGTGTGACATCCGCACCTCAGAGTGATAATTTATCAGGTAGTCAAGAACTGCAGGATCAAGCTTGCCTGGTGCTTGCTTAGCCAATCTCCAGAAAGCATATTCAAGACCAATTTTAGATACATCGCTGCGCTGACTAAACCGGCTAAGTACATCAACTGACAGTGTCGCAGACTGCTGATTTAGATGAGTTAGTAGTTCATCAGTTAAGCGTTTTCCTTCAGTTTGATCCAGAGCACGCATAGCAGAATCACGATCCTTATGGATGTTTATACCAGTAGCGGATATCGAATTGCTGAAGGCAAACAGAGGAAACAGTATTAACAGGTAGGCAGCAATGGTAGTAGGTTTCATGATCTCAGCCAGGCAGGGTCTTGGTTTTTATCATAGCAATTCTCGCGTGGTGTCGCGAAATCATGCGATGAAAGGAAGTTTGCTCTGGTTAAAATACAGCTTAGATGCCAATTAAGCTCTGCTGCAGGCTTATTGGCTACGAGCTTCCTCTAAATTACTTAAGCCCAGGCCATTGTAAATATTGGTATAACCAAGTTCTGAAAGAGCTGTTTGGGCAACACCTGCGCGATAACCGCTACGGCAATAGAGGACAACGGGCCGGGATTTGTTAGTACCAATAAGTTTTTGTAGCTCTTCGAGATTTTCATAGGCTATATTTGGCGCATCACCAAGATGACCCTTTGCATATTCTTTCTGGCTGCGGACATCAATCACCAGAGCACCATCATCGATCATTTGCCAGGCAATATTTGAAATTTCCTGACGCTCCTTAGTTGTGTCACAGGCAACAAGAAACATAGAAAATAGTAATGAAAAAACTATTGTACGGATGAAAGAATAATTAGGTGCTTGCATAGTAAACCTCGGTATTAATAGTTTTATTTTATAGTAAATTCCTGGCCGCCCAGGCTTTATTTTCAGAAATTAGCGATCTATTGAATAGAGTATATCCACGCCTGAATCAGCCTCGCCAGATACTCCCTGTACTGCCCAGTTTGGGGTCAATTCGTAGCGCGCAGAAACCACATTGCCGCTATCAAACAAACCAATCCCATAGCTCACAAAAAGTTTCGGATAGATATATGTGCCTAGATTCAGTGCACCAACGCCATTTCCGTGATCGAAATTACTGCCTGTTGCTATATATGCAACGGCTGACTCCTGGTCGGTCTCAGGATCAG
>CAXMRK010000078.1:0-3568 GCA_964195815.1 uncultured Acidimicrobiia bacterium
GCAACATGTTATTCATCATTATCGCTAGCACGCTCATAGGCCTCAACAATACGTTGAACCATTGGGTGGCGAACAACATCTTTTGAAGTAAAGTGGGTAAAACTGACACCACGAACACCCTTCAACACTACTTCAGCGTGACGCAAACCCGACATGGTTTTGTTGGGCAAATCAATTTGAGTGATATCGCCGGTAATAACTGCAGTCGAACCAAAGCCGATACGGGTAAGAAACATTTTCATCTGTTCAGAAGTCGTATTTTGAGCTTCGTCTAAAATTACAAATGCGTCATTCAGTGTGCGCCCACGCATAAAAGCTAAGGGAGCCACTTCAATAACATTCCTGTCCTGGAGTCGTTCAACAACATCAAAACCCATCATTTCATACAGTGCGTCATACAGGGGACGTAAATAAGGATCTACTTTCTGCGCCATATCCCCAGGCAGAAACCCAAGCTTCTCGCCCGCTTCTACTGCTGGGCGCACTAATACAATTCGTTGCACCTCATCTTTCTTCAGTGCATCTACTGCAGAAGCAACAGCCAGCCAGGTTTTACCTGTTCCAGCAGGGCCAATACCAAAATTAATATCATCTTTTTGGATCGCCGCCAGATAATTTTTTTGATTTGGACCACGCCCACGAATCAAACCACGACGGGTGCGAATAGCCACTTCGTCACCAACCTCAGATTCATCCTGATCAATCAACTGATTGATCCCTGAGGTTTGCAAACTCAAGTTTATTGCACTGGCATTAAGCACTTCTTCAGCTGTCTGGCGGTAAAGCTTCTGCAATAGGCGAGTTGCTGCACGGACTGGCTTTTCTTCCCCGCTAACCTTGAATATACTGCCGCGGCAGGCAATCTGAACCAACAAACGATTTTCAATTAAGTGCAGATGCTCATCAAACTGGCCACAGAGATTGGCCAAGCGCTCGATTTCAGCATCCTGGATTTCAATTGTTTTGTTGTGGAGCTTTGTGTCAGTCATACAGTTTCTGATCCAATTGGGGCAAGTCTACCGCGTAGAGAGTTACTCAGA
The DNA here is from genome assembly GCA_964195815.1 of uncultured Acidimicrobiia bacterium. Classification (GTDB taxonomy): domain Bacteria; phylum Pseudomonadota; class Gammaproteobacteria; order Xanthomonadales; family SZUA-36; genus SZUA-51. The sequence goes on from CAXMRK010000078.1 coordinate 1,041, forward strand.
ACTTCAGTAATGACAACATCAATAAACTGCCCTACCAAGCTTGGATTACCCTCGAAATTTACAATGCGATTATTTTCTGTACGCGCAGCATATTGGCTATCTATCCCCTTCTTACTCAGCCCTTCAACCAGCACTCTTTGAGAGCTACCAAGCATGGCTTTTGATATGGCCTGCGAATTTTCAGTAATCTTTGTTTGTAACTGCTGTAAACGTTCCTTTTTCACTGCCATGGGTACATCATCGGCAAAATTCGCCGCAGGAGTACCAGGGCGAGCACTGTAGATAAAACTAAAGCTGTGATCAAAACCAATGTCGTCGATCAGTTTCATAGTCTGATTGAAGTCACGCTCGGTTTCCCCTGGAAAACCGATAATAAAATCAGATGAAATACTAATACCCGGGCGTTTTTCACGTAAACGGCGAATTTTTTGTTTGTATTCGAGTACGGTATGTCCCCGCTTCATCATACCCAAGACACGATCTGAACCGCTCTGAACGGGGAGATGTAAAAAGCTGGCAAGCTCTGGCACTTCAGCAAAAACATCAATCTGGCGCTGGCTGAATTCCACTGGATGCGATGTTGTAAATCGAATCCGTTCGATCCCATCAATGGCTGCTACATAATGAATCAATAAAGCCAGGTCAGCAATATTGCCATCATGGGTGCTGCCACTATAGGCATTAACATTCTGCCCCAACAAATTAATTTCTTTAACACCCTGCGATGCCAAACTGGCACATTCAGCAATAACATCATCAAATGGTCGTGAAACTTCCTCACCACGGGTATACGGCACTACACAGAAAGTGCAGTATTTGATGCAACCTTCCATAATTGAAACAAAGGCTGTGGGACCTTTAGCACCGGGTTCAGGTAGATGATCGAATTTTTCGATCTCAGGAAAAGAAATATCCACCATTGGCACTTTGTTTTCGCGGATTTGGTTCACCATATTAGGTAAACGGTGCAATGTTTGCGGCCCAAATACCAGATCCACAAATGGAGCGCGCTTAATAATGTTGTCACCTTCTTGAGATGCAACACAGCCACCGACCCCAATAACCACATTTGGATTATCTTTTTTCAGGTTTTTCCAGCGTCCCAGCTGAGAAAATACTTTCTCCTGAGCTTTTTCCCGAATCGAGCAAGTATTAATCAGAATAACGTCAGCCTCGGCTTCATTTTCCGTCAATTCAAGATCATGGGATGCTGCCAGAACTTCGGCCATTTTATCCGAATCATACTCATTCATCTGACAACCATGAGTTTTTATAAAAAGTTTTCCCGCCACAACAAACCTACCGTTTTTATCGAACCGTGAAGGATACTCTTAAATCCTTAATTTCGCACTATTTCTCTAAGAATTTTGCTAGATTTTAGAGCACAATATTTGTAATCAAACAGCTAAACCCGCATATTGCACCAGTCGGTTGCGAGCCTCTCTTTAAGCTGATGATCTGCTTACACTAAATGGCATTATTTCAAATAAACTCCAGAGTACACTTTGTATCCGGCTCGATACCTAACCCGGCTCTGGCTTGTTCATATACCACTGGGATTGGTCTTCCCTCTGGCCATAGCTATGCTATGGTCTTCAGTCCAGCCCGGCGCCATATTCAAGGATACTGGTGCAATATGCGGGTTAGAGAACACACTAAGTGAACTATGCGATAAATGCGGTGTATTACATTCACATGCACATCATAATAAGGAGCTACTATGCATTTGTTTAAAACTTTAACCCTCCTGCTACTGCTTGCGCTTACCACAATGCCCGTTTTAGCTGATACCGAACTCACTTTTAACCGTGCCAGCCTGAACGTCAGTGCCACCGAAGAAGTGCGTGCGGACACCATTATCGGTAATCTTGGACTCAAGCTACAGGGCAAAGACAGCAGCCAAATTGTGGATGAAGTGAATACACGTATTGGCAAAGCCATGCAAGCGCTCCAGGAATTCAAAAAAATTGATACTGAAACTCTGAATTATAATACCCGCCCTATATACCAGAATGGTCGCCACAGTGGTTTGTATGAGGTCAGTCAGTCAATTCGAATTAAATCTCAGGACTTCGAGCAATTCACCCAGGCAGTGCAAAAACTACAAGCCATTATTGATTTACAATCGGTCAGTTACCAATTATCAAAACAAGCCAGAAGTGAAAGCGAGGATCGATTAACCCGTGTCGCAATCCAGAGATTTACTCAACGAGCTAAACAGATTAGTAAGGATTTTGGCTTTAGTGACTACCGTATAGTCAATGTAAACATAGGTGGAAACCCGCAGTATCGTGCGCAAAATCAGAGAATGTCAATGATGTCAGAAGATAAGGCTGGTGCGCCTCCTGTCTTTCAGGCCGGCGAACAGGATATAAGCGTCAGCGTAAATGGAATGATTGAAATGTCACGCTAATTAGACAAAATAAGTACAATAAATGAGCCTGTAAATTATAGCGAGTTAGGCGCCTAGCGTTTATAATATGTAGCTCTCAAAAACAATATTTCCAGGACACAGTCAGATGACAAAC
>CAXMRK010000079.1:0-8678 GCA_964195815.1 uncultured Acidimicrobiia bacterium
AGGGAAATTGGAATATTTTGCTGCTCAATCCATTCTATTTGGTCGCACTATTGTTCCTCTGGAAAAATCCTTTACGCGCGCGATGGTTATCAATGTTCATTATTGTTAGTACGCTTTTGGCAGCCGTGGCTGGCTGGTTGAATGCTCAGGATATGCTTGCGCCACTAGTATTTTTTATGCCACAACTCGTCTGTATTTCCTACTTGCTTTGGCTGCCAGGTCGGAATGAGTAATGACTAATTTTAGTTTATTAGACCAGCTATGCTTATTCTAATTTGCCAAAATCACAGCCCAGCAGCTGTTGGTCTAACTTAACTGCTGAATTAGCATCAACCTGCCAGAAGCTATTGTAATCTGACTCTTCCATTTTTTGGATATTACTGGAAACCAGAAGCCCAGCAAGCTTAGGGGTAGTATTACTATGCCCAACAATTACAGTGTTAGCAGAGATACCTTGCAACTCAGTTTTCATTTGTTCCAGTTTGCGTGGATCATATAAACGAATTGAAACACCAAGGCGTTTGGCAATCGCTGCGGCGGTTTCCAGAGTACGCCGATAATTACTGCTATAAACTCGCTGTATATTTTCTGAATTTGGTTGATTGGCTATCCATTCGGCCATGCAACCAGCCCGCTTGTGGCCGCTGTCAGTTAACGGGGGATCAGCGGTTTCTGTCATTTTTTCAGCATGCCTGATGAGCACAACAGATGGACTACTGTGCGCCACAGAGGTAATAACAAGTGTTAGTAAAATTAAGCTATTTGTAATTCTCATGCTTAAATCAAATACTCCTAGGCGCCTATATCTGCAAGATCCATAGCCTGTTGTTCTTGCATCAGGGGTTCGGTAAGAAGATCAAGTTGACCATCAAGTACATCAGCCAGGCGATAGAGCGTCAAGTTGATACGGTGATCTGTAATTCGGCCCTGCGGATAATTATAGGTCCGCACTCTCTGCGAACGGTCGCCACTGCCGACCTGCAAGCGTCTGGACTCGGCCTGTTCCGCCGCTTGTTTACTTTGTTCAGACTCAAGAATACGAGAGCTCAGCAGTGACAGTGCTCGGGCTTTGTTTTTGTGCTGAGAACGTTCATCCTGACACTCAACTACAATCCCTGAGGGTAGATGTGTGATACGGATAGCAGAATCGGTTGTATTTACATGCTGACCACCAGCACCAGATGCACGAAAAGTATCAATCCTTAGCTCAGCAGGATTAATGATAATCTCATCAATGGTATCAATTTCCGGTAACACGGCAACGGTACACGCAGAAGTATGAATGCGACCTTGCGATTCAGTGTCAGGAACCCGTTGTACGCGGTGTGTGCCTGATTCAAATTTAAATCGAGAAAACGCTGCAGCTCCAACGACCCTACAGACTATCTCTTTATAACCGCCGTGTTCTCCTTCAGAAGTACTCAGGATTTCAATTTTCCAACCGCGATTCTCGGTATAGCGGTTATACATCCGAAATAAATCGCCTGCGAATAACGCCGCTTCATCGCCACCTGTACCAGCGCGAATTTCGAGAAAAATATTACTATCATCATCTGGGTCTTTGGGTAGTAGCAGTATTTGTAGTTCTTTTTCCAGGGTTTCTGTTTGAGCTTTCGCATCAACAAGCTCTTCAGCAGCGATTTCTTTAAGCTCTGGGTCTTTCAGCATTTCGCGCGCTTCAGAAATGGCTTCGGTATAGGACTGCCAGCGCTGAAAATTTGTAACCACAGGTTCCAGTTGAGAGTATTCACGAGCTAGCTCGCGGAAGCGATTATTATCTGACATTACGCTGGGATCACCCATAAGTAATCCGACTTCTTCATGTCTGCTGCTGATTTGGATTAAACGATCTTGAATGGATTGTTTCATAATGAAGAATTATCGCTATCCGTATCTTTTTTTTCTAATTTTTCCTTTTTAGCATTAATGTCAAACAGATGTATTGCAGCATCCATAACCTCACGGTTTTCATTAGCAGCAGCTTCACGTAAGCGGGTGCTGGGCACATGCAATAGTTTATTGGTTAACTGGGTGCCCAGGGCGCGGATAACTTTTTCTGGATCTTTACCTTTTGCTAGTTGTTGCAGGGCACTTGCAACCGCTATTTCGGTAATAGTGTGAGACTGTTCCCGAATTCTGCGGATACTGGCAGCGACCTGATGGCCACGCCACCAACGGAGAAAATCATGCAGGTATTGCTCAACATAGACTTCAGCTTTACCGACCGCATTGGCGCGTAATTTGAGGTTGTTTTCAATCACTTGCTGAAGGTCGTCAATGCTATAAAGATACACTGAGGAAATTTTAGCAACATCGGCCGCAATATCACGGGGGACAGCAATATCAACTAATAGCAAAGGGCGATGCCGTCTTAGCTTCTGGCATTCTTTGACCATTTGCTGTGTCAGTATAGGTTCCTGCGCGGCTGTCGAACTGAAGATGATGTCAGCATCGGGTAGTCGGCTTTGCAGTTGATCCAGCGAGATCGCTTCAGCATTGAAGCTGGCCGCGAGTTTAACGGCGTTCTCCAGACTACGGTTTGCAATGATGAATTTATTGACGCCTTGATTTTGGAGATGCTTTAGCGACAGCTCAATCATTTCACCGGCACCAATTAACAGCACAGTCTGTTCTGAGAGGTGGCCGTAGAGTTGGCGTGCAAGTTTCACTGCAGTTGAGGCCACCGAGACTGAATTTTCCCCCATAGAGGTTTCAGTGCGAATTGTTTTGCTGGCAGAAAAAACCATTTCTAATAGACGATGGAGTACCTTTCCTGTCGTTTTGGCTTCTTCAGCATACGCAAATGCGGTTTTAACCTGTCCTAGAATCTGTGGTTCACCCAGAACCATTGAATCCATGCCGGCAGCAACGCGCATTAAATGGCGGATTAATTCCGTGTTGAATTTACGGTAACTGTGAGTTTCCAGATCGAGTTCATCAATTTTGAAGTAACCGCTGATCCAGGTGCTTAATAATGAACGATCTGCGTCATTTGTAATCCGACAATAGAACTCAGACCGATTACAGGTGCTAATGATCAGGGTTTCCAATACTCCGTTTTGTTGATTCAGATGGCTGAGAGCCTCCAGCAGCTTGGCTTCTGGTACGGCAACGCGCTCACGTAATGTGATTGGTGCTGTATCATGGCTGAGTCCGAGTAGAATTAAGGGCATTGGTTTTTAATAGTTCTATCTGCAATCAAAGGTTAGAATATTGGTTCATCTTACTGCTGCGTTTCATCTGGTTAAATCACCGGTGCAGAATATCGGTACACAAGGAAATTGAATGCCAGCTCAAAAAAAATCTATTTTAACAGCCGTAACCAACTGTGTGTTGCTTTTACTCACTTTATTGATAGTTTTTGCATGTGCAACGCCGGCTGGTACTGAAAGCGCACAGCAACATCAGTCAAATGCAAAATCCGCTAGTGAAGCAATTCATGAGTCATCAAATAAGGCTATAGACCCCATAGAACCTCTGAGTGCAGAGGCAATGTATCGGGTGATGGCTGCCGAATTAGAAGGTAATGCGGGTGAGGTCAGAGCTGCGCTTTCCAACTATTTAGAAGCAGCATTGGTTTCAAACGATCCTGAAATTGCTAAACGTGCAACAGTGCTGGCTGCGCGCGCGGGTAGCTGGCAGCATGCTGCAATGGCGGCCGATCGCTGGCTAATGCTTGATCCCGAAAATATAGATGCAGCCAGAGCGTTGGCAACTGCACATATTACCAGTGGTAACTATAAAGCAGCTGCGTATCAACTTGATCAACTATTTGCACAGACCGCGGGCAGTGAAGCTGAGAAATGGCAACAAATTACTCCATTGCTGACACATGCTTCAAGCGATGAAAGTGCGCTTGAATTATTCAAAAAATTGCTTGAAAAACATCAATTAACCGGTAGCCCTAAATCTGTTGCCAGTTCACAGTTGGCACAAAGTCAGCTGGCAGTAAAACTTGGAGATATGAAGCTTGGCTTAGAGCTAGGGGCAGCAGCTGCAGCTGGTTTGCCAGAGGATGTTAGCGCTCAATTATGGACCGGAAGTTTACTTGTGGCTGCAGGGCTGTTGCCTGAATCCATTGCTTATTTCAAGCGTGCCTGGGAAATTGACCCAATCGCAGAAGAGAGTGCGATGGCATATGCAGAAGTCTTGCACCGGCAAAAAAATAGCCTCTCCGCAAATGCCGTATTGGCCGCTTTAAAGCCCACTGACAAAGTCATGCTCAATCGTATTGTGTTTGCTGTGCTGGAAGAGGCTCCTCAGCGTGCACAGCAGCTATTTCAGGAAATGGCAAACAGTCTGGACAAGAACGATCCCGGGCATCCACTAAGGATGGCAAGGGCAGCTGATTTAATTCAATTGACGGATGAAGCCAGGGATTGGTATGCGCGCGTTCCTGAAACGGATGATGACTGGTTTTCCGCGCGTTTGCGTTTGGCTGTGCTCATCACCGAGAGCGAAGGTTTGGAACAGGGCAGGGCACTGTTAGAGCCCTTAAAAGCCGATGAACGAGCAGAAATTGCGGAGCAGGCCTGGTTAGGCGATTCACAGCTTTTACAGCGGGCCCAGAAATTTCAGGCATCGATAGCATCATTAAATAAAGGACTGGAACGGTTTCCTGATTCAGCAGCTCTGAATTATTCTCTGGGCTTGCTCTATGCTCAGGCTGATGATGTTGAGGCAGCCGAGATGATATTTCACAAAATATTGAGCCAGCAACCAAATAATGCAGCAGTACTAAACGCTCTAGGCTATACATTAGCCGATCAAACAGATCGCTATGCCGAGGCATATGAATATATTAAACGCGCCCTGGAGCTTCGGCCTGATGAAGTAGCAGCTATTGATTCCATGGGTTGGGTGCTGTTTCGTATGGGACGGTACGAGGAATCGCTGCAGTATTTAAGGCGTGCGTACAGATTGGATGAAAATGTTGAAATTGCTGTTCATCTGATTGAGGTTTTATGGCTAACAGGACAGCAGACTGAAGCAAAACAAATCTTTAATAAGACCCGTGAAACGGGCGCCACTGATCCCCTACTGATAAGCATTGGGGAGCGATTGGGGCTTTGAATTTTATGGCTATTAATCTCAGATATATGGCAAATAATTTACCCGCTTTTCGATTACTGACATTAAGTTTATGTTTGCTGTTATCTGCTTGTGCTACGACCCTCAAGCCAGACCCTAACTTGGATCCTGACAGTACCCTGACTGCTCAGGAAATACATCGAATTAACGCTATACAACAGCGCCTTCAGTGGCAATTTGAAGGGCGTATCTCCGTTCGTATTGAAGAAAATGGCAATAGTGATGGCGGTAGTGGCCGGCTGAGCTGGATTCAAACAGCAGAATCATTAGAGCTGGATTTCTATGCTGCATTGGGTCGAGGTGCCTGGCATTTGTGGGCTGAGTCAGGGCAGGCAAGCGTTAGGATAGCTGATGGTAGTGAGTTTGTGGATACCAATGTGCAATCACTCTTGCGACAGCAACTTGGATGGGACGTACCGGTTAATTCATTATCGTGTTGGTTGAGGGGTCTGGTAACTGCACCAGAGTGTGCGCAAAATGCAGCTTTAGTGATCGACCGTGATAGTGAAGGTCGTCCACTAAGTATTACTGAGGGGGAATGGCAAGTGCAAATCCAGAATTATCTTCAAGTGGACAATTTTAGCTTGCCACAAAAAGTTGAATTTTCCGCGCCTGGGCGAAAATTCAAACTAGTGATCAAACAATGGGCTCTTTCAATGAATAAATCTGGTTAAATTTACTAAAATTCATTGACAAGCCAGCGGTACACATTCACAATCCGCATTGCGTTTGGGACGTGGCCAAGTTGGTTAAGGCACGGGGTTTTGATCCCCGCATTCGCAGGTTCAAGTCCTGCCGTCCCAGCCATTTCTTTTGTCAGAAAAGAGTGAGGAACCTGTCCATGACCATATTGACGAATAATCCTGGTTCTCTGATGGTATTTAGCGGTAGTGCGAACTTACCTCTGGCAGAGGCTATTGCTCAAAATCTAGGCATTTCCCTGGGCAAAGTCGCAGTTGGTCATTTCAGTGATGGCGAGGTTATGGTTGAGATCCTCGAAAATGTTCGTGGGCGTGATGTCTATATCATCCAGCCTACCTGCGCCCCAGCTGCTGATCACTTTATGGAATTGCTGACAATGATTGATGCCATGATCAGGGCGTCTGCCGCTAGAGTTACAGCAGTTATGCCTTATTTTGGCTATGCCCGTCAAGACCGGAGACCGCGTTCACTGCGTGTGCCGATCACGGCAAAGGTCGCTGCCAAAATGATCAGTGCAATGGGAACCCACCGGGTTCTTACAATTGATTTACACGCTGATCAAATTCAAGGTTTCTTTGATATCCCGGTTGATAATGTGTATGCATCCCCTATCACTTTGGCAGATATTTGGCAGACTTACGCTAGCTCAGACATGATGGTAGTGTCACCGGATGTCGGTGGCGTTGTACGCGCTCGAGCATTGGCAAAACGACTGGGAGTTGACCTGGCTATTATCGACAAGCGTCGGCCAAAAGCAAATGAATCAAAAGTGATGAATATCATTGGTGACGTTGAGGGTAAAACCTGCGTGTTAGTCGATGATCTGGTAGATACTGCGGGTACGCTTTGTGCTGCCGCTGCCGCATTAAAAGAAAATGGCGCAGTACGGGTTGTAGCTTACTGCGTGCACCCGGTTTTATCGGGCCCTGCGTTGGATAATTTAAATAATTCTGAACTGGATGAGCTGGTGGTGACCAACACCATACCATTGACTCCCGAGGCACATGCTTGTGATCGGATTCGCCAACTGTCGGTTGCTCAGCTCTTAGCCGAGACTATCCGCAGAATTTCTCAAGGCGAGTCGGTTAGCTCTCTATATGTAGACTGAGTTCCTGTTTAAATTTTTGTGCAGACATCTAATCGTCTGCGTTAGTCAAAAAACCTATAAATATTAGTGCATTCCTTTATATTTAAGAATATAATGTCCGGCTAGGTGCCCGTTCTGGTCGCGGAACGGGTTTAATCGCTATCTATAATGGTTAGCGTTGTATGGTGATCGAATTGATCATCTTTTTGAGGTGAAGTATGTCTGATAAAATAATTATCTCCGCGGAAATTCGTGAAGATGTAGGGAAAGGTGCGAGCCGCCGCCTGCGTCGTACGGGTTTTATTCCAGCGGTATTATATGGTGGTGAACGTGCGCCGGTTACTCTAACTCTTGAGCATGATCCAATATTGCATTTGAGTGCAGATGAAACATTCTATTCCAGTATTCTAGGAATCAAGGTTTCTGATGGGCGTGATCAAGCAGTGATCTTGCGCGATCTGCAGCGTCATCCTTACAAACCGCTAATCGCACATATCGATTTCCAGCGTGTTGATGAGAGTGAAGAATTGCGTATGCAGGTTCCGGTTCACTTCCTGAATGAATCAGTATCTCCAGCGGGTAAAATGTCAGGTGTCATTATTCAGCATAATTTGACAGAAATCGAAATTCTCGCGTTGCCTAAGAATCTGCCTGAGGCACTTGAGATTGATCTGTCAGAACTCGATTTAGGTGACCAGGTTATGTTGGCTGATGTTAATTTGCCTGAGGGTGTCACTATCCCGGCGCTGGCAATTGATGAAGAACATAATGTGCCAGTAGTTAGCACTATTATGGTTAAAGAAGATCAAGGTACAGGTGCTGCAGCTGAGGCTGAAGCTGATGCCGCCGCCGCAATTGATGGTATTGATCTTGCAATTGATGCTACAGAAGCGGATGCAGATGCGGATGCGGATGCAGATGCGGATGCTGGTGACGAGGAATAGTTACGAGGTCTATTTTGACTCAAGAATTATTTTTAATTGCTGGACTAGGTAACCCTGGTACAAAGTACGCTAAAACCCGGCATAACGCCGGGTTTTGGTTTATTGATGGGCTAGCTGTAAGAGCTGGGGTCTGTTTGCGTGAGCAAAGCAGGCTGAATGCTGCAACAGTGCGTTGCACTATTGCAGGTCGTGATTGTCTGTTAATGCAACCCACAACATTTATGAATCAAAGCGGAATTGCATTGCGTTCCGTTATTGACTATTACAAAATCCGTCTTGAAAACTTATTAGTAGCTTATGACGAGCTCGATCTTGAGCCAGGTGATATTCGTCTGAAAAGCGGCGGTGGTCACGGTGGCCATAATGGTTTGAGAGATATATTCCGTCATCTGGGCCAACAGGATTTTTTGCGCCTGCGAGTTGGTATTGGTCACCCAGGGCAAAAAGATCGCGTAACACCATGGGTACTTGGAGTACCTACACTGAATCAGGAAATAGAAATCCTGCGCAGCCTGGAAAAGGCAGAGTCAACATTACCTGCACTTCTTGAAGGGCGGGTGAATGAGGCGATGAAACAATTACATACTCAGGATTGAGTGGCTTAGCCCGAATATTTCACCAGTCGGTAGAGAGCCTCTCTATAAACCAATGGTCTGCTTACACTAGTGTAGTGTCCTATACTGTATGGCTATTAAGCGAGACGAGAAGACATCAGCTGCAAGGCGCGTCTTGCAGGGAATGGCTGGTCCTTTCCAAAAGGCGGAACGTAGCAGATGATGTCTTCTCGTCTCGCCCGCAGGGAGCCACACAAAAGACTCAGTTCTGCGTTACAGCCTTTGTTAAGGACGCTGCCA
>CAXMRK010000080.1:0-6426 GCA_964195815.1 uncultured Acidimicrobiia bacterium
GTGGGATGCTGAATTATTTTCTGGCAAACCAAAATGGAAAAAATTACTGGACGTAAAAAAACCTGAACTAACTGTTGAAGAACAGGCGTTCATGGATGGTCCTGTAACCACACTCTGTGAGATGCTGGATGATTGGGAGATTCGTCAGCACAATGACCTTCCTGATGAAATTTGGGACTACCTGAAGAAACATCGTTTCTTCAGCATGATCATACCCAAAGAATATGGTGGGCTGGAATTTTCTCCATTTGCAAATTCAGCTGTTGTGATGATGATTTCTTCCAGAAATATCACTGCTGCTGTTACCGTAATGGTGCCAAACTCATTAGGCCCTGGAGAACTCTTACTTCATTATGGAACCGATGAGCAAAAAAATTACTATCTACCTCGACTGGCAAGCTCAGAAGAAATTCCCTGCTTTGCTTTAACCGCGCCTACTGCTGGCTCTGATGCATCAGGCATGCCTGATGAAGGGATTGTATGTAAAGGTGAATTTGAAGGCAAAGAAGTGCTCGGTTTAAGGATAACCTGGGACAAACGTTATATCACTTTAGCTCCAGTTGCTACGGTATTAGGACTCGCATTTCGCGCTGTAGATCCTGATGGTTTGTTAGGCAATCAAAAAGATTTGGGCATCACTTGTGCGCTGATCCCAACCAAAACTCCAGGGATTGAAATTGGTAGTCGTCATGTCCCTATTGGTGCTCCTTTCCTGAATGGACCAACACGAGGTAAAGACGTGTTTATTCCAATGGACTGGATCGTTGGAGGTCAGGCTCGGATTGGCCAGGGTTGGCGTATGCTAATGCAGTCTCTAGCTGCCGGTCGTGCGATATCCTTACCAGCGCTAGGTACTGCTGGTGGTAAATCAGCTGCTGTCTTTTGCGGATCTTATGCCCGAATACGCCGTCAATTCAATATGCCAATTGGTTACTTTGAAGGCATTGAAGAACCATTAGCGCGCATTGGTGGTAACGCGTACAGAATGGATGCTGGACGACAACTGACTCTGGCAGCTCTAATGCTAGGAGAAAAGCCATCGGTGTTGTCTGCAATCCTTAAACAACAACTTACTGATGGTAATCGAATGGCTATTAATGATGCCATGGATATTCATGGTGGCAAAGCCATCATTGAGGGTCCGAATAATTATCTGGCGTCCGCATACAAATCGACGCCGGTTGCGATTACCGTTGAGGGTGCGAATATTCTGACCCGCAGTATGATCATTTTTGGCCAGGGTGCAATTCGCTGTCACCCCTGGTTATTAAAAGAGATGGAATCAGCTAGCAATCCAGACTCAAAACAAGGACTGAAAGATTTTGATCGTGCCTTGTTTGGTCACATTGGATTTGTTATCAGCAATAAGGTGCGAGCCTTTGTGATCGGAATAACAGCAGCTCGTTGGGTGCGTTCACCTGTACAGGGAACGACAGCGCGTTATTACCGACAACTCACACGAATGAGTGCGGCCTTTACCTTTATTGCAGATTTTGTACTAGCAACATATGGCGGCAGATTTAAGTTCAAAGAAAAAGCATCCGGGCGCCTTGCAGATGTTCTTTCCCATCTTTATCTTGCCTCTGCTGTACTCAAAAAATTCGAGGATGATGGACGCCCTAAAGAGGATATGCCCCTGGTTCACTGGGCTATGCAAGATAGTTTATATATCATGCAAACCAGACTTGTAGGGATTTTACGCAACTATCCTATACGCTTCGTTGGCAAGCTTATTCGCTTTGTAATCTTCCCTCTTGGATTACCCTATGAAGGTCCTAGAGACACTTGTGGCAAACACGTTGCCAGATTATTACTAACCGATAGTCCAAGTCGTCAACGATTTATGCAAGGCTTGTATATATCTGATAAAGATGATGCCACTGGCCTGTTGATGAAAGCATTTGATGCTGACCGCAAAGCAGCTGTTTCTGAACGTGCATTAAAGAATGCATTTCAGGAAGCCGTCTCGATAAACAACTATGAATCCCTCATTGAACGTGGACTTGAGACCAGCATCATCACCCAGGAACAGGCCGAACTGGTCAGGACTGCTCAATCATTAGCAGCCAAAGTTATTGCAGTGGATGAATTCCCTGCAGATGCAACTCCTATGTGAACCCAATTTCAAAATCATGCAATTAGATAAATAAAGGAAATGTAATGAATAAACAAGCAGTTAATGTCCGTCGCGCGGCAGTGCTGGGCGCTGGCGTAATGGGTGCCCAGATAGCAGCCCACCTGGTGAATTCCGGGATTGAAACCGTTCTGTTTGAGTTACCCGCAACAGAAGGTGACCCAAATGCGCTGGTTAACAAAGCCATTGCCGGATTAAAAAAGTTGAAACCATCGCCACTTGGTTTCCCCGCTGTAGCCAATCTAATAATTCCTGCTAACTATGACCAGCATCTGGAATTACTACGAGAATGCGATCTGGTTATTGAAGCTATCGGTGAGCGTATGGATTGGAAAAAGGACCTATACGACAAAATCGAAGATTACATCGCAGATGGCACAATATTGGCTACAAACACGTCAGGCCTTGGAATTGGAGAACTTGCAACAGTTCTACCAGAATCACTCCGTCACCGCTTTTGTGGAATTCACTTTTTCAACCCACCCCGTTATATGAATCTTGCAGAATTAATCCCTCATGCTGGTACTGATGCCTGGGTCCTGGATTCACTTGAAGCATTTTCTATTACCGCACTCGGGAAAGGCGTTGTACGTGCAGAGGACACACCGAATTTTATCGCCAACCGAATTGGCATGTTTTCCATGCTCGCAACAATGCACCACACTGAAGGATTTAACCTTGGATTCGATACCGTTGATGCCTTAACCGGCCCCGCTATTGGACGCCCTAAGAGCGCAACATTCCGTACCGCAGATGTGGTCGGGCTGGACACTATGGGGCACACTATCAACACCCTGACGACAACTCTTCCAACTGACCCATGGGCGAAATACTATGAAAAACCTGAGTGGCTTGATTTCTTAATTCAGAAAGGTGATTTGGGACAAAAAACTCGACAAGGCGTATTCCGCAAGCAAGGTAAAATCATCGAGGTTCTTGACGGTCACCATTACCGACCAGCAGATTACAGCTTGCCAGATGAAGTTGCAGCTATCCTGAAAAATCGCGACTGGGGCGAAAAACTGGCTGCTTTGCGCAGTTGCGAAGCTAGAGAAGCTAAATTCTTGTGGGCTATGTTTAGAGACCTCTTCCATTATTGTGCTTTCCATCTCGGAAAAATTGCCGATAGTGCCAGAGAACTGGATGAAGCGATTCGCTGGGGTTATGGCTGGAAACAGGGACCGTTTGAAATTTGGCAAGCAGCTGGATGGCAGCAGGTCTGTGACTGGATTAATGAAGATATGGACCAGGGCAAGACCATGGCCAATATCGCACTTCCTGCATGGGTAACTGATGGACGCGAAGGTGTGCACGGCATCCAGGGCTCCTGGTCTGCAGCACGCGGGGAATATAGCCCACGTTCCAGCTTGCCGGTATACCAACGCCAATTACAGCCAGAACGCTTGCTTGGTGAAGCTACAGAGCATGGTGAAACTATAGAAGAAACAGAAGCCACCCGTCTGTGGACACTTGATGGTGAGGTTGCCATTCTCAGCTTCAAAACCAAAATGAACACTGTGAACAATCACATTGTCGATGGAATGAATGCAGCTGTAAGCAAAGCTGAATCCGACTATGCCGGATTGGTCATATGGCAGCCTTCCGGACCATTCTGCGCCGGCGCTGATCTATTTGGCATGGCGACAATGGTTAAAGAAAATCGTCTGGATGATCTCAAGTCAATGATCAATGGCTTTCAACAAGCAAACCTACGGTTGAAATATGCGCAAGTCCCTACTGTGGCAGCCGTCCGTGGACTGGCTCTTGGTGGAGGTGCTGAGGTATTAATGCATTGTTCCCGAGTTGTTGCTGCACATGAAAGCTATATTGGACTGGTTGAAGCCGGTGTAGGTCTGCTGCCTGGTGGTGGAGGTACTAAAGAATTAGCGCTTCGTTCTCGTATTAACACCTTAGCCGGAGACTCAACAGCTTTACTGCAACAGTATTTTGAACAAATTGCGATGGGCAAGGTAACTGCTAGCGCTCATGAGGGTCGCAAGTTCGGTTATCTAAGGCCAACAGATGTGGTGGTAATGAACAGCCAGGAAATCTTATACGTGGCACACCAACAGGTGAAGGCTATGGCTGAGTCAGGTTATCGGCCCCCATTACGCTACATTCAGCAGCCTGTCGCCGGTCGCACTGGAATTGCCAACTTCCGCGCAGCCCTGGTGAATATGCAGGCAGGGAACTTTATTTCCGGACACGACTATGTCGTATCTGACCGAATTGCTCAGGTGCTTTCCGGTGGAGAAATTGATGCTGAATCCCGGGTCAGTGAAGACTGGCTGTTAAAACTCGAACTTGACCATTTCCTTGAGCTCGCTCAAATGCCTAAAACGCTTGAACGAATCGCTTTTATGTTGAAAAACGGCAAGCCCTTACGCAACTAGTGTTGCTTAGAGAAATTCTTAAGATTTAGGAGTAGTTACAATGCAAGATGCTTATATAGTTTCCGCTGCTCGCACCCCAGTAGGTAAAGCCTTCCGTGGTTCGCTAAGCAAGACCCGACCCGATGATATGCTAGCGCATGCCATTCGTCACGCGGTTGATGATTGTCCCGGTATTGACCCATCTGTGATCGCAGATGTGATCATTGGTTGTGCCATGCCAGAAGGTGCTCAGGGCATGAATGTCGCCCGTATTGCCGCCCTACTGGCTGGTTTGCCCGAAGCAGTCCCAGGGGTTAGCGTAAATCGCTTCTGTTCCTCTGGCCTGCAAACAATTGCAATGGCCGCCGATCGAATCCGCCTGGGCGAAGCAGATCTCATGCTTGCAGGTGGCACCGAGTCTATGTCCATGGTGCCGATGATGGGTAACAAAGTTGAAATGAACCCAGATCTGTTTACAAGCGAGCATGTCAATATTGCTTATGGCATGGGAATCACTGCTGAAAATGTAGCCGATCAATTCAATATTAGTCGAGAAGCGCAGGATCAATTTGCCTATAACAGTCATCAAAAGGCGATTGCTGCACTGCAAAACAATGTAAATACCGGCGTTGCAGCCATTAACACGCAGTCTTATCAGACTAATGGCACAGTAGTTAGCATGCGTGAACGCTTATTTGAAGCAGATGAAGGCGCACGACCAGATACATCATTAGAAGTACTGGCTCGTTTGCGCACAGTATTTAAAGCTAATGGTAGTGTTACAGCAGGTAATAGCTCACAAATGTCAGATGGTGCGGCGGCTCTAATGCTGGCGAGTGAAGCGGCTGTAAAAGAGTTCAAGCTTGAGCCCCTTGCAGTATTTCGTGGATTCTCGGTTGCTGGTGTGGCACCTGAAATCATGGGTATCGGCCCGATTGTTGCAATCCCAAAAGTATTGAAACAAACCGGTATCAACAAAGACGATCTAGACTGGATTGAGTTGAACGAAGCATTTGCCGCTCAGTCTCTGGCAGTGATCAAAGATACCGGTCTAAACCCAGATAAAATCAATCCTTTGGGCGGGGCCATTGCCCTTGGACATCCTCTGGGAGCAACAGGTGCAGTACTCAGCACCAAAATGATACATGCCATGCGTGAACGTAAACTTAAGTACGGTATGGTAACTATGTGTATCGGTACCGGTATGGGAGCCGCTGGGGTATTTGAAATACTGCAGTAAACATAAAGCTAGCGCACGTTGTTTTAAGCACTTAAGCTTTTGTAAAATGGCCCGCAACTGCGGGCCATTTTTCATATTCCATAAATTATGTCAGCCTTATCTTGCAGATACTTTTCGATGTATTGATCCATAATCGCCTTTGCGGGATGGTCTGCGGGTACGCTAATTTCATTACTGCCCCGACCGCTTTGTCCGCGGTTATATTCCCTTATGAGATTACGGTTATTCAAGAACTTATTAGCAATTGCTGAAGCATCTACAGTAATGCCCATCATCTTTGCATAATGCTGAGTTACCACTTGCGGCTGATTTTTCAACACTTCGAAAGGAGTTGCCAGCAGATTGGGCAATATTCCAACCTGATCCAGCCAACTGCTATTACTAGAGAGCATCCACGGAACCTTGCTAAGTGCATCTTCCACGGTAAACACACTGGCAAACTCTTGACGACGCTGTGATACATCAGCGATTGATCGCTCTTTTTTCCCCGCATCTAACAATGAAACTAAAACATCATATGGATTGCGATAAGAGACAGCAGCCATTATTAGCCCATTGCGAAGATGTGAATATAATTTACGGTCCAGATGCTGGTGTGTTTTCACAACATACACTTGTTGATCAGGAACAGTTTCAATCAATTCGTCAATACAGCTTGATATATCCTGGATAAACGTAGG
>CAXMRK010000081.1:0-6220 GCA_964195815.1 uncultured Acidimicrobiia bacterium
CTGCAGGCTAAGATTGTCATACCCATGGCTACATCATTGGCGTTCGGAATCTTATTCGCAACGGTAATTACCTTGTTCCTGATTCCCGCGCTGTATCTGATTCAGGAAGATTTTCTCGGCTTCATGCGGCGTTTATTCCATCGTGGTAAACACATACCTGCGGTAGTCGAAGAAGGTTAATCCTGAGTGCCAACGGTCCGGGAAATTCTCGCAGAAGCTCATCAAAAATTGGCTGGGCATGCAGATGCACAACTAAAGGATCAGCTGAGTAATCGTTCCAGTGCAACTTTGGAAGCCGAATTATTACTGGCACAAGTATTGGATGTTGAACGGTCCTTTTTTTACTCAAATCCTGAGTCTGAACTAAGCTGGGCACAGCTTGATCGTTTTAAACTTCTGTTACAACGGCGGTTAGATGGCGAACCCGTTGCCTATCTACTAGGGCAACAGGAGTTTTGGTCATTAGCTTTAAAAGTCTCAGCAGCAACACTTATTCCACGTCCGGAAACAGAGCTTTTGGTCGAGCTTGCACTTGCAAAACTACCTGCTAATGAACCTTGCCGGGTAGCTGATCTCGGTACTGGCAGTGGTGCTATTGCTCTGGCTTTGGCAAGTGAAAGAGCCAGTTGGCAAGTCAGTGCTACCGATATTAGCGCTGATGCACTGCTCGTTGCAGAAGAAAATCGCCAGGCGCATCATCTTGAAAATGTTATTTTGTGTCAGGGCGAATGGCTAGCTGCCTTGCAGGGCAAATTTCATGCTCTGGTTTCAAACCCGCCCTACATCGCTGCAGATGATGAGCATTTAAGCGCGGGAGACTGCCGCTTTGAACCATCACTTGCATTAACGCCGGGTGGTGACGGGATGGCAGCCTTCAGACAAATTTCAGCACAAGCCGGCGAATATTTATTGCCCGGTGGTTTACTCATGTTTGAGCATGGGTTTGATCAGGCCGATCAGGTGCAATGTATGTTACTAGCCGCTGGTATGGTTAATATAAATACCCATCAGGACCTGGAAGGAAAGGATCGGGTTACAATTGGGTATTGGCCTGAGTCTGAGAAAAATAATGTCTAAACTGGAACGTTTATACCACCTTCGGTCGATTTTGAGCCAATCGCGTGCACCGATTTCCCGGCAACGGTTAATGGAAGAACTGGGCTGTTCTCAGGCTACCTTATATCGCTTAATCAATGAACTACGCGATACCTTGCAGGCCCCGATTGAAAATAACGAGCATGGCTATTACTACGATCGATCATTGGCTGGAAATTTCGAATTACCAGGCATCTGGATTAGCCCGGAAGAATTACAGGCACTGTTAACCGCACGTCAAGTGCTGGGCAATGTGCAGCCAGGTTTGTTAGAAGAAGAGCTGAATAGTATCCAGACTCGGATTTCTAATCTTCTGCAGACCAGAGGTATAGATGAAGCCGGGCAAAACAGTCGTATTAATATGCAAAGTGTTGCGGGCAGAGTCGTGCCGGAACGGATGTTTCAGGCTGTACTTGGCGCTCTAATGTCGCGTAAGCAGATGAAAATTGAATATCACACCCGTGGTACAGATCAACAGTCTGAGCGCTCAATTTCACCTCAACGTTTGACCAATTACCGTAATAGCTGGTATCTGGATGCCTGGTGCCATCAGCGAGAAGGCCTGCGTAGTTTTTCTCTGGAAAGGATCCAGCAACAGGAAGTTTTAGGGGATGATGCTGTGGAAATTTCGCTGGCAGACGTTCAGCAGCATTACGATCAGTCCTACGGTATTTTTTCCGGTCCGGCAGACAATATTGCAGAACTCAGATTTACACCTGGGCGTGCGCGCTGGGTTGCTGATGAACAATGGCATCCTGATCAACAGGGACAGTTTGAAGAAGATGGCAGCTATTTGCTGAAAATCCCCTTTAGCCATAGCGGTGAACTACTCATGGATATTCTCAAATACGGGGCTGAAGTAGAAGTTATTGCACCTATATCACTACGTGAACTGGTTGTGGCTTCGCTACACCAGGCGGTTGATAAATACACTCCATAGTTTCTTGTCAGGGTTTCTCATGTTTTGAGAGGCTGCCATGTTTTCATAGCTCCAATTCGAGGAGATTCTTATGAAAACACGGTTCACAAAACCTAATCAGTATCGTTCAAGATCCGCTGGCACAAGCAATTTTGGCGAGTTCCTGCATAAATTACGTGACGCACTCACAATTGCAGGGGGCACACTCGGTCTCAGTGCATTTATGTTTGTACTCTATTTTATGGTGATTTTGTCAGGCAGAATATTGCAACCACTGATGGGCTAGTCGGTATTTAGCTAACCATTAGAACCTGATCTTGCGGGTTCTTCATAAACATCTTGCGCACAAATGAGCATGCTGGAATAACCTTGATGGAATTTGTACGGGCATATTCAAGCATATGGTAATAGAGGTCCTGGGCTAAACCTTCGCCTCGATGCTCCGGGTTCACACCCGTATGATCAATGCTTATGCTGTTATCTGAGACCTTTGAAAATGTCATCTCAGCATAATCGCTAATAGTGAATTTACCACCTGAGCTTGTTTCAGAAAGCTCAATTTTTGGTTTATCGCTCCGGTGTTTTCCACCGTCCCAGCCACCTTTGCTAAGTACGCGCTGACCCATGGCAATGGGTGCTTCTTCAATGTCAGTTGCCATGGAATCATTCCAACGGTTAAGAAAGCCATACAGGCTGATTGCTGCCAGCATTTCTACAATCTGATCATCATTCCAGTATGTTTTTAAATTATGCATAATTTCAGCATCAACACCATTTGGAACTGAACCTGCCGCCAGCGCATAATCCAGTCCAGCACGTTCGGCTTCGCTATATAATGGGCTGCTTTTATACTCCCAAATCGCATCCAGTTTTTCCTGACTGACATCATGCAAATTTGCAGCGATAAGTGAGTGCGCTTCACAGTACTGACAACCAGCTGCTCGGCTGGCAAAGTGAGCCAGCAATCGTTTGAAACCGGGATCCACAGCGCCATCGGGGTCCATAACGGCTTTTGTTAATACACCAAAACCCTTAACAATGGCAGGGCGCCTTTGCATGGTGAGTAAACTGTTTGGAACAAAGCCCAGAATACGTTCAAAAATTGCAAAATCTTCAGCGAGTTCAGGCGTAGTCGTGGCGGGAAGCGGATCGAGATGTGCCATGGTATTCCTCTATTTTGAATTTCGCGCCCATAGATGAGCGCGATTTGGTCATTATGCTGTACTGTGATCAGGCTGCGGCGCTGGTACTTTCTGCAGCAGCTTTTTGCGGGCCATTAACAATCGCATCACGGGTCGCATCAACAATTAAATCTATTTCTTTGCAGTTAATCATAAAATGTGGTGTATAGCGTAAAGAGTTTTCACCGCCATGAATGACATTCACTCCATTAAAACGCATATATTCTTCGCTTGAACCAATACCATAGCCTTTGTAGTGTGCAGCCTCGAGCTCAACGCTTAAAAGCAGACCAGTACCTTGTATCTTGGTGATTCGTCCTGCCATTTCTGTTTGGAGTTCGGCAAATTTACGCATAAATTCGGCACCACGTTCGCGGATATTGGCACGTAATTCCGGAGTGATTGAATTGAGCACGGAGCAAGCCACATCCAGCGCTCTCGGATTGGTTGTCATGGTGTTGCCATAAATTCCAGTTTTATAAAGTTTGGCAGTTTCACTGGTCATTGCTAACACTGAAAAAGGGTATTGTCCGCCGTTCAATGCTTTGGAATAGGTTTCCATATCGGGGGCTTCCAGGTGCTCGAAGCCGGGGTAATCAACGATTGAGAGCGTACCATGTGCCCTAAAGCCTGCCTGAATTGAATCTACCAAAAACAGGGAATTGTATTCGCGTGTTAATTCGCGTGCGCGGGCATAAAATTCTGGTGTGATGGCCTGTCCAGGATTGCCTTCACCCATAACAGGTTCCATGAAGAAGGCTTCAATAAAGACATTGTTAAGTTCAGCCCATTCATACACCTGTTCCAACTGCTGAATATCATTGGGGTCAACAGTGATCAGCTTGTCGTTGTCACGGAATGTCGCCAGGTGCTTCACGTACGCAGGCCGACTGGAATCAGAAAACTGAGCGGGTCTATCGGTACGGCCGTGAAACGCTCCGCTTAATGCAAGCTTGCAGATTTTTCGACCGGCTTTTACACCGTCAGGGTCGGTCATGGTCTTGGCATTAATGTCTGCAATTCTTGCAGCTACAGTTACGGCTTCAGAGCCACTGTTCATACACAGGAAATTGCTAAAAGGGCAACCGCCGCGGCTGTGGCCAACTTCTTTATTTAGCGCATCAATAAAATATTTTTGCGAGAGGTTGGCAGACATGATATTTGCCATTGCATGTGGTTGCGACATGGCCTCTATAACAGCTTCTGGGTTGTGCCCAAAACCTAACATGCCGTAGCCACCGTTATCGTGTAATACGGCACCTTTGAGGCTAACTAACCAGGGGCCCTGAGCTGCCAGTACGACATAAGGATTGATTGTGTCTTCGGAATAGAAATTAACGTAACCTGCCTGGATAGTTTTGATTTGGCTGCTTTCATCCAGGGCTAACAACTCAGGCTCTGAGGTTTGTAATTCAGCAAAAATATCAGCAGCTCTGTTGACCGCCTCTACCAGGGCGTGATCATTGGCGGCAAACTCCAGAATGAGCTCGTCGCTTAGTCCCGTAGTTAATACTGATCCACCAAAAGTACGCATTTTGTTGAGTTTGTCTAATACGCCCATCTTGTTCTCCAATCTCTTACTCATCTAAACGCCCAATAGTGCAGATGAGGTTGTTATTAAGCTGTTCCGACATTTAGCAATTCGAGTAATAATTGCCTGCAGGATTGCCATCAATGAAAGGTGCACATATTAGCATAAATAAGGGCGCTTTGAGCGCCGTTTAATTGCTTCCAGATTGCGCTAGTGCCCAATCAATATGTTCAGATACCATCTCCGAAGCTTGCTGCTGATACACCTTTAAAGCAGTTTGTAACTCGGTTTGTTGCGTGTACTCCAGTGATTGTGATGCCAAAGCATTTCCACAGGCAACAGCAAGATTGCGCTGCCAGCTTTGGAAACCAATCCGGCGAATTGCGCTACCGGACATTCGTTGGAGAAAATCACTCTCATTCCAGCTTAATAAGTCAGTCAAAGCTGGTGCATCCAGGGGTTCGCGAATTGCAAAGTCCGCTTCATGTGTAACTCCGGCAAAACGATTCCAGGGGCAAATTGCCTGGCAATCGTCGCAACCATAGATTCGGTTGCCTATTGCTTTGCGGAACTCCAATGGAATAGGACCTTTATTTTCAATAGTCAAATATGAAATACAGCGACGGGCATCAACTTTACGCAGTCCGATTATTGCTTCAGTTGGGCAGATATCGATACAGCGTGTGCAGTCACCACAATGGTCAGATGCTGCTTTATCCACAGGTAATGGTAAATCAGTATAGATTTCTCCTAAAAAGAACCAGCTGCCGGCGTTCTTATTTAACAGGTTACTGTGTTTTCCAATCCAGCCTAACCCGGCTTTTTCAGCAAGTGCTTTTTCTAATACCGGAGCACTGTCGACAAAAACTCTGTAACCAAAATCGCCAACCACTGTAGTGATTTTATCGGCGAGTTGTTGCAGGCGCTTACGCATGGTTTTGTGATAATCACGACCCAATGCGTAGCGGGAGATAATTCCTATTTCCGGTTTTTCGAGTAACGCTAAAGGATCACTGGCAGCATCCGGCAGATAGTCCATGCGGACTGAAATCACTCGCTGGGTTCCAGCTACTAGTTCAGCTGGGCGGCTGCGTTTGGTGCCGTGACGCTGCATCCATTCCATATCGCCATGATAGCCCTGGTCTAACCACTCAAATAGCCATTGCTCATGAGCATCAAGTTGTGTGTCGCAAATGCCTGTTTGTTGAAAACCCAGTGTTGCCGCCCAGGATTTAATTTGCTCAGCAAGATCCTGCATTTCTGTAGAGTCAGTGCTCTTGTTGATTGTTGGTGGTTCGGGCATGGCGTTATAATGAGGCTATGGAGAATGTCATGCAAGATATGCACTCAAAAAGTTCATCCGATATGGATTTATATACAGCTGCAGCTGTACGTGAATTAGACCGTCAGGCGATTGTAGAGCAGGGTGTTCCAGGATTTACCCTGATGCAACGCGCAGGGGCGTTTATGTTTAATCAATTACAAACGCTATGC
>CAXMRK010000082.1:0-4000 GCA_964195815.1 uncultured Acidimicrobiia bacterium
ATCAAGTCATCTTGTCAATGTAAAAACAGATTAATATAGAACAAATTTAATATTTGATATAAATCTGAATTTTAGGAATTAATGTATTATGCAAAAAATATATTTCGCAACCAATCGAAACCCTAATAACAAATCTAAACCGACGGGTTTTGGACGCTCGTTTAATGCCGATGGAATGGCATGTTTGCGCTTTGGTTCCGCACTCAAGCAGGGTTCTAAAATCACCATATCCACAGCCACTGAGAAGCTGCAGGCAAATACAGCAGGCATTGCTGAAGATCAGTCAGTGTGCCGATATGGGTCACAGAAAATTTTCTCCGCACTGCAAAAAAGCATGCGTGAAGAACAGCGGGATACGTTGATCTTTGTGCATGGGTTTAATAATAGTTTTCGCGATAGTCTACGCAGTGGTTTTAAATTGGCGAGAAAATTCCCACAGATGAATATTTTGGTATTTTCCTGGCCTTCAGATGGCTCAATGGCCCCGTGGCTGGCATACGCCAGTGACCGACATGATGCCGCAGCATCTGGGCCGGCTCTGGCTAGAGGCTTGCTGAAATTTACTAATTATTTATGTGCGCTCAATCAGGCCGCAGATTGTGGTCAGGGAGTTCATCTACTGGCTCATTCAATGGGTGCTTATGTGCTTCGCCATGCGCTCCAATATTACCGTGGCCAGAGCCCGCGATTATTACAAATTCTAAACCAGATCGTATTGATTGCAGCTGATGAAGACAGTAATGCATTCGAGCATCAACATAAATTAAAAACATTGCCACAGCTTGGCTCAAAAGTAAGTGTTTATTTCAATCGTCAGGATCAGGCAATGGCAATTTCTGATTTAACCAAAGGTAATCCAGAGCGTCTGGGTAAGGAAGGTTTGGAGTTACCCTTCAAAGTGCCTGCAAAGGTTTGTCAAATAGATTGTTCAAGCGTGATAGGCGGGCTTACTGAACACAATTATTATCGCGAAAATAAATCAGTTATTGCCGATCTTGAGGCTGTGTTTTCCGGCAAGGAGAGTGCTGAGATTGAAAATCGTCACTACCAACAGGATTTACACAAATTTGTCTTAAAGAAACCAGGATAAAAATTTGAGCTCATTATTAGATTGTTGTCAATAGTTCAGTCTTTGGCTAGTCCCAGTGCTTCTTCAAGATGTTGTATTAAAGCTTCGGAGTCCCTGCGGCTGTTCAGGTTGGTTGCTAGAGTGTGTTTTTTACCCAGATGGTCTTCCAGGTACAAATCATAATATTTTGTATTCCCCGAGCTCATATTGGATTTAATCCATAGCCGTTTAACCTGAAAGCTGGGTAAGCGTAATTTTTCTTTTAAAGAGAACCAGCCACTTGCAGCAATTAGGTTGCCATTTTCAAGCTGAATCTCAGAGCGCTTAAACAGCAGTGCCAGCACTGCCCATAAAATGAGTGTCCCAACCAGTGCAAAAATTCCACCGAATATGGGGTGGCCAGCGAAGATGATACCCACGCCTGTGCCGCCAAAAACCAGGCAAAACAGGAGTAGACTCAGGGCAATCCCCTTATGTCTGGCGGCCGGGAAAAAGTAACGGTTCCCTTCAATTACCACACCACTACGGCTGGGGTCACCAGCAATTCCCGATTCGCTGTTTAGCTTGTGAAAATCCTCCTCCTGGTTATCTGCTTCAGTTATTAAACCGGTATCAAATACAGGTAACTCAAACATGGCCTCATAATCCACACCGGATAGTTCACTCTGTATTTGCAAGCGCCAAATTACTTCGCTCTGTTCTGTTGACACTGTAGCTTCAGGTTGGTCAGACGGAATGTTTAATTTGATTGGCACCAGTCGGTAACTACCGCTGCCAACCTGTAGTTTGATTCGCTGATCTCCTTGCCACAGGATGTTTTCACGGGTTCTGGTTTTACCACCTGAACGCTCAGTAGTTTTACGAATGCAGTTGAGCACTAAGTTCAATTCAGCACCGTCGGGTACCTGTTGAGGCAGTTGTAAATTAGCCTTAAGCAGACCACCCAATGAAACAGGCATGTGGGTGAGAATTAGCTCACTGTCGCCAAACCTCCGAT
Source organism: uncultured Acidimicrobiia bacterium (assembly GCA_964195815.1). Taxonomy (GTDB): domain Bacteria; phylum Pseudomonadota; class Gammaproteobacteria; order Xanthomonadales; family SZUA-36; genus SZUA-51. The sequence goes on from CAXMRK010000082.1 coordinate 2,067, forward strand.
ATTGCAACCATTGGCGTACTGCCCAGCTTATCAGACCAATACCAACCAACGGGAAGAGCGCGGCTAGCAGGATGAGAGTGTTGCCACTGGCGAATTCACCGGGAATAACAAACCACAATGGCAGTGAGATTAAATTCCAGAAAATGGCAAATCCTGTTGCCATCCAACGAGCTGAGCTGGATATTGATTTAAGCGTATTGTGTTGCCATTCTCGACGCCATTTCCAGGGTTTTTCCGGGTGAAGATTTTGTTGTTCTGAAATATCTTGTTTTTGTTTCAGCGCATGCCTTCCCAATAGGTATAGCCCAGCGCCTACACCACTAAAGATCAGCATAAATAGAATTTCGAATGCCAGTAATGGCCAGCGAATTGTTTTATAAAGTACCGCTTCAGCAGGGTCGTCTGGGTTTACCCAGGCGGTAAATGGCTGCTGAGATTGTTGGTGCCGTTGTAACTGCCGATGTGCATCCTGGTGATAATCACCAATATTATCTGAACCGGTGCTAAAGCCGACACTATCACTGCTATATTGTTGCCCAGCAATTGTGTATTGGTATCTGGCAGTTACCTTGTAAGTGGTTGAGTCATCGCCCCGATGGGTTTCAAGCTCAGTCGAGTTGATGATGGCAGGTGTTGGAAGCCAGTCACGAGCAGCCCACACCTCATAAATATTGAACAGTGCCAGAAAGCCCGGAATCAAGCCAGCGAAAAAAAACACCCCGGCAAAGAGGCTTAAACAACCTTTGCTGCTTTTTTTATCTTTGGCCATTATTGAGCGAATAATTTGATATCAAAGAAACAACACTCCTAAAAAGGAATCTCCAGTGCGTGACAGATAAAGCCCATCATGGGTTCACAATCTTTGTAGGTATCGGCAACCGAATCTACAAAATCGGCATGATTTGCCTGGGCTGGTTTAACTTCATTCATAACAAAAAAACTTTTTCGCCGCAGATCTTCGATCTGTGGATGGTCTTTAGCAATACCCCGAGGGGCTGTTTTCAGGCCCTTTCCCTGAATGCCCCCATATTCAAGAATGCGCTTATTGTTTTTTACCTGCGACCAGGCGGCAGGGCTGTCCATAATGGTTTCACGAATCGCGGTAAGTTTAGCCGCAGGTGGAATCCATATGCCGCCACCGAAAAATACTTTCCCCGGTTCCAGGTGAAGATAATACCCAGGTGCATGGGCATCCTTACCCTGTTCATGGCGAAAGTGAAACGCAGCATGTTCCTTATAGGGTCTTTTATCATTGGAAAATCGTGCATCACGATAAATTCGGAACATCGAGCCACCCATTAACTTAGGAATAGCACGATAATGCGGAGCAAGCTGACTCAAAGGTGCCTGCATGGCTTCGATAAATGCCAGCATCGGGGCCACGATTTGTTGCTGATAGCGGGCTTTATTGTCAACAAACCAGGGGCGATTATTGTTTTTCGCCAACTCGCGAAAGAATTTGAAAAATGCGGGCTTGAAACCCGTAAACGCTTGAGAATTTGACATAGGTCGAAATAATAGCCTCTGGGGACAAATTTTGCTATTTAAGCCGATGTTATAGCAATAACCCGCACGATCTTATTATCGTCCTAACCAGGTGTCCCTGTCTGCCTGATGATGTTTGGCCTTGGCTTTGCGATATAATCAACAGCTTGCGCGGAATGGCAGCAAGCATGAATAGTATCCATACTAAAAGAAATATTAAGCATCTCAGTCTACTGAGATTTGTGCAGGATGGCGAATAATGTGGCGTAGCTTGTTGCGGTATTATGGTGGTTTGTCGATTTTGGTAGCAGGCTTATTATTGGCTGCAACTACCCAGTCTGCTGAATTGCGCAGCATTGCCACTTTACCCGCAGATAGTTTTGTAGCCGGCCCTACCAGTGGCCAGCTCATCAATTCGACAAATGGCGTAGTAGTGCCATTCTCACAAC
>CAXMRK010000083.1:0-2554 GCA_964195815.1 uncultured Acidimicrobiia bacterium
GCTTACGCCCAACCACTCGATAACGGTTACGCCGACCAACTTTTTCGATAACTAAATGCCCTGAAGCAGCAAGGTCACGAATATTGTTTTGCACAGCACGCTCGGTAAGCCCAATGGCCTCAGCTGCATCACGCAGACGGGCACGAGGGTTACGAGAGAAATAAATTAGTACTAGACCGTGACTACTGAACAGTTCCCAACCACTCATGGATTATCCTCATGGCAATAAGATAATCCGATTATAACGAAATTTACTTCATATATCACCTTGAAGTAAATCTTGCAGTTTTCAGCTCAGCTGAATGAACTCTGTCCGCCGCTTACTGCAAACAGTTTTTCGTCAACAATTATCCGTAAAATCAGCCTGATAGTCCGTATATTGCACCAGTATTCCAGGATATGGCGCCGGACTAAATTCTCAAACCCAGTAAGGTCCCTTCTCTGATTGCTCTTTTAGCATCCAGCTCGCCAGCCTTTTCAGCACCACCAATTCGATGACAAATTTTCTCAACAGCCGCGAGACCATCTTCCAGTTCGCGTTGAGGCAATTGTCCAGCACAGATAACTATGTGATCAACAGGCAATATTTCGGTTTTTTCATCTCGGCGGATATGCAATCCCTGATCATCAATTTTCAGGTATTCGACCCCAGCCAGCATTTTAACTTTATGTTTATGCATGCTGATTCGGTGGACCCACCCAGTAGTCTTGCCAAGACCCTTGCCCGGTTTTGATGTTTTCCTCTGCAATAACCAAAGCTGCCGTTTGGGCGCTTCAACAACTGCTTTAATATTCTCTACACCGCCCCTTGCAGCGAATTCTGGATCAATCCCCCACTCACTGAAAAACTGCTTTTTTTGCCCTTCCAGGCTCTGGTCAGTGTGTGCCAGCAATAACTCAGCAACATCGAAACCAATACCGCCAGCACCTATTATTGCAACCTTCTCTCCAAGCTGTTCAGGATTGGCAATGGCATCGATATAAGAAATAGCTTTAGAATGATCAATTCCCTCAATTGGTGGTGTTCGAGGAACAACACCTGTCGCCAATACCACTTGATCGTAGCTGATCAGGTCATCTGCACTGACTCGTGTATTCAGCTGCTGCTGTACCCCAGCCTCTTGCATTGCATTACCGAAATAGCGGATGGTTTCTAAAAATTCATCTTTACCCGGTATTTTTGCTGCCAGGTTGAATTGCCCGCCTAAACGATCTGAGGAATCGAATAAGGTCACAGCATGTCCCCGTTTTGAACTTTCCAATGCACAAGCCATACCAGCAGGACCAGCTCCAACCACTGCGATCTTCTGGTTTCCAGCATCCTTTGAAGGTTCTATTAGAGTTTCCTCACAGGCGCGTGGATTGACCAGACAACTCACCGACTTACCGACAAACACATGATCAAGACAGGCCTGATTGCAGGCGATACATGTATTGATTAAGCCAGCCTGTCCCGCTCGTGCTTTTTTCACAAAATATGCGTCAGCCAGCAAGGGCCTTGCCATAGAAACCATGTCAGCTTTACCGCTGGCGAGGATGTCTTCAGCCACGGCCGGTGTATTGATTCGATTAACAGCAATCAATGGAAGATTGACTTCAGGCTTGAGCTTCGCAGTAACATCAACAAAAGCTGCACGGGGCACCATTGTCGCAATTGTTGGAATCCGCGCCTCATGCCAGCCGATACCCGTATTAATAATTGTGGCACCGGCATTTTCCACCGCTTTAGCCTGAGTTACGACCTCTTTCCAATTGCTACCATCAGGCACCAGGTCGAGCATTGATAAGCGGTAGATAATTATAAAATCAGATCCCAGTAATTCACGAATACGGCGGACAATTTCAACCGCAAAACGCATTCTTTTTTCAACACTACCACCCCAGGAATCTTCTCTTTTATTCACTCTAGGGGCGATAAACTCATTGATCAAATAGCCTTCCGAGCCCATCACGTCGACACCATCATAACCCGCTTCACGCGCCAGTCTGGCTGCACGCACATAGGCTTTGATTTGTTTCTCTACACCGTTTGCACTGAGTGCTTTTGGGGTAAATTTCGAGATAGGCGACCTGATATTGGAAGGAGCCACCTGTAAGGGATGATAACCATAACGTCCAGAATGTAGTATCTGCATACCTATATGACCACCCTCAGCATGTACTGCATCTGTTACCAGACGATGTCGCGGTAGCTGCCATGATGTCATCAAGGTACCACCAAACGGGGTTAACCAACCGCGAATATTGGGGGCAAAACCACCCGTGACTATTAATCCAACCTCGCCCTCTGCACGTTGCCTAAAATATTCGGCAAGCCGGGGAAAATCTTTCTTACGATCTTCAAGTCCAGTATGCATTGAACCCATAAGCACTCTGTTTCTGAGGCGAGTAAATCCAAGGTCAAGGGGTTCCAAAAGGTTGGGGTATTCTGATTGCTGACTCATTGCTTATTCCATCTTACTTATAGACTTGTATACGGGCTTAGGTACAATTACTTAAGGTATGAGATTAACAAAGCAATCATACACCAACAAGGAAGAATTCCATGAGTAAT
>CAXMRK010000084.1:0-3474 GCA_964195815.1 uncultured Acidimicrobiia bacterium
AAAGCCTCCAATGGCGAACTTTCTGACAATTGCAGCCAGCCTGTTGATGACAAATTAATCACATCCATATCGGCGCTAACAATTTCCTCCTGATTCATTCCATTATCACGTACACCCAAAATTGCGATATGCCGAACAGGACTTTGTTCCGCTCCCAGACTCACCTGTAAGGCATATTCAAGATCGGCAACAATTTGACCAGGATTGAACCCTATGCCCCAGTGCTGCAACAAATCCTCCAGACCGGTCTTGTTGTTATTGTCGTTATCCCTACCAACCAGCTGTTCTGCCAATGGGTCAAGGAACAGCAACAAACGACCACCCGCTAAAACAAATTGCTCTATTGAGAAAGCCATATCTGCGGAAAGATTGTGCGGTGCGGCCAGTATTAACAAATCAATATTAGGGGGTAATTCATTCGCTGTGACTGGTACTGGAATCACTTCATACAGCTGCTCCAGTTGACGATAAACCTCCCAGCCCTGATTCACCTGTCCGCTTAAAGGATCAGTAGATGGTGCAGCCGGCAAACTACTTAACCAGGCAACTCTTTGGGGTTCTGGATTAGCCAAACCGGAGATCATCTTGGCAAGATCATATTCCAGAAACAGTGCTTTGTCCGGCTGCAAAAATGGCATAACCTGCAAACCATCCAGTTCATTGCTGGCGACAAGTCCAAAATATAGTTGCTCACCAGAAGGCACTGGCACAGCCTGTAATCCCAATGAGGCAGCATCATCTTCTATTTCTGAAAATGGCTCTGGATCAATTTTTTCAGCCACCAGTTTGCCATTAGATTGTTGACTAATTTCCTGGAGAATATTCCAGACATCATCTGCGTATTGGCGAATTTGTGGGTAATCCTGACTTGCATTTTCGGAAAAATATAACTTCAAGCTGACTGTTTGGGGTAAATTTTTCAGAATACTACGGCTACCATCACTCAATGTGTACTGTTGGTTCTCGGTCATATCAAGACGCCAGCCAGATAATATGGAAGGTGCCAATACGCTATAGCCGACTAAACCTAGAGCAAATAAAGCTAACAGCGCAATTCCGCCAAGACTTATGAGGCGACTGCGACCGGATTGTCGACGAGGGAATAGCATCATCCGTCCCTCTTTGTTTTTAGAACGATCACAGTGGCATACAGCCAGAATAAAATCATCAAACAAAAATATACAATTTCATACCAGGCAATAACACCCCGTTGGAAACCGCCGAAATGGCTGATTAAACTGAGTCTGGCGATACCATCAATCCAGAACTGCGAAAGCAATCCACGGAATACATTTAGTATCATCGGCAGGCCGGTCAACATTAAACAAAAACTAGCCACCAAGGTCAGCACAAACGCAATCACTTGATTTCGACTCAGTGCCGACATACAGGAACCAACAGCCAAAGTACTACCAGCCAACAACCAACTGCCTAAATAACTGCTAAATATACGCCCATTGTCGGTCTCACCAAGGTAATTTACGGTTAGCCAGATCGGTGTGGTAAGTAGCAGTGCCAGCCCAAGAAACAACCAGGCTGCAATAAATTTCCCTAGAACAGCTTGCCAGGGTGTAAGCGGCAAAGTCAGCAACAATTCCAGGGTCCCGGAGTTTCGTTCTTCTGCCCATAATCGCATTGATAATGCAGGCACTAAAAATAAATAAAGCCAGGGGTGAAATTGGAAAAAAGGCTGTAAATCAGCGATACCACGCTCATAAAACCCACCCAGATAAAATGTAAATGCCGCAGCTAAGACTAAAAATACCACCAAAAAAACAACAGCAATTGGAGTTGTAAAATAAGCTAGTAACTCACGTCTGGCGATTGTTGTTACAGCCCTCATTGATCCGCCTCGGTTGTAATTCTGCGAAATACATCATCCATCCGCCCCGCTTCCAGGCGCAGATTGTGAACCTTCCATTGTTGTTGTTTTGCCAGACTGGTCACCAGTGGTAATAATTCAGCTCCTGCACGTGGAAATACGGTGAGTTCGTTTTGTTTAAGCTCTACTCTGGCAGCCTCAGGTAAGTCACTCAGTGCAGACGCCACAATTTGGGGCTGATCCACATGCAAGGTAACCGCTTGAAAATAGCGTGAGCTTGCTAATAGTCCCTGAGGGCTGTCATCAGCTTGTAGTTGCCCATTGGCAATTATCATTACCCGATTACACACAGCCGAGACTTCTTCGAGAATATGAGTTGAAATAATGATCAGTTTATCGTCGGACATACCCTGAATGAGTTGCCGGACATCGCGCTTCTGGTTTGGGTCAAGACCGTCTGTGGGTTCATCCAGGATGAGCACACATGGATCGTGGATAATTGCCTGAGCCAGGCCCACACGACGACGATAACCTTTTGATAATGTGTCAATCGTTTGTGCTGCGACTTTTGTCAATGAGAGTCGTTGCATAGACTGGCCAACTGCATGATCAATCTCAGCGGCTGGAATATTGCGTAGTCTGGCAATAAAAATCAGGAATTGTCTGACTGTCATTTCTGGGTAAAGCGGTGCACCTTCGGGCAGATACCCTAGACACTTACGTGCAGCAAGCGCATGGGTTTGCACATCATGGCCCTGAATCAGGGCCGTACCCTGAGTGGGGCTCAAATAGCCTGTCAACATGCGCATAGTCGTAGATTTACCAGCACCATTGGGGCCTAGAAAACCAAGCACAGTACCTTTTTCAAGATGGAAACTGAGGTCTTTAACCGCCTGTATCAGTCCAAAAGATTTAGACAAAGATCGTGCCTCAAGCATTATCCAGCTACTCCTTTCATTCCCAGAGAACATCCATATTAATTAAAGCCCGAACTACTCGCTGCATGCTACTTTCTGATGATAAAGTTTACTACAAACATCGTCAGCGACAATATAACATCTCAGACACTTTTCTGAACGACTTTCAGTCTTGAGCTTGTTTTTAACAAATAAATCTATTTTGCTCTTTCAAAAAAGTTCGATTCGAGCTATCGTTCTGCCACTCATGATTACAAGACTTCTCTGTGAAACTAACTGAATATCATTATCTGCCTGATGGATTACTGGAGCGACCGGCTTCTGCTTTGTATCGGCAACTGAATGGGCCTACGCTCATTCATCTACCGGGTTTACGCCAGCAACCTTTATTTATTTCCGTGCTCCAACATGGTAATGAGGATACCGGCTGGGAAGCCGTACGGCGATTATTAAAAAGCCACTATAGTTTTGACCCTTTACCACGATCTATTTCGCTATTAATTGGTAATGTAGAAGCCGCCCGTTTTAATCAAAGAAGAATTGAAGGTCAACTTGATTTCAATCGCTGTTGGCCGCAAGAAAATGCAGTCGATCAGCAAAGTGAAATCCATAATACTTTTCGGCATGTGTTTGATATTATGCGCACGAAAAACCCATTTGCAGCCATAGATATCCATAACAATACGGGTTTGAATCCACACTATGCTGCAATCAACCGACTCGATAATCGTTTCT
>CAXMRK010000085.1:0-7645 GCA_964195815.1 uncultured Acidimicrobiia bacterium
AATATCCCTTGGAGTGGCAATTGGACCCACCTGGGCGCGGACCAAATCGATCAATTCACGCTTCAGGGCGGTTTCATCGACTTGCGTTCCTGCACTTAAAACCACAAAGCCAATTGGCACTTCACCCTTTAATTTATCAGCAACACCAAGGACCGCACATTCAACCACGTTTTCACTACCCGCAAGAACTTCTTCAAGCACTCCTGTGGCGAGCCTGTGCCCCGCTACGTTGATAACATCGTCAATCCGACTCATCACCCAGATATAGCCTTGCTCATCCACAATGCCGGCATCACCGGTGAGGTAATAGCCCGGATATAGCGATAAATAAGCATCAAAATAACGTTCATTGTTTCTCCAAAGGGTAGACAAATTACCGGGTGGTAATGGAAGTTTCACCACAATATTTCCAGTTTCACCTGGGGCCACCTGATCACCAGCTTCATCAAGTACCTGAATATCATAGCCAGGTACTGCAACCGTAGGTGAACCCGCTTTGATTTTATGCACTTCAATACCCATAGGGTTAGCTGCCATCGGCCAGCCAGTTTCTGTTTGCCACCAATGATCAATCACTGGAATACCCAGTTGTTCCTGGGCCCAATAAAGCGTATCGGGATCACAGCGTTCACCGGCTAAAAACAGCGTTTTTAGCGTAGAAATATCGAATTTATGCAGTAATTCGCCCTCAGGGTCTTCGCGCCGAATTGCCCGGAAAGCAGTAGGGGCGGTAAATAGACAATTCACTTTGTGCTGTTGGATGACGCGCCAGAATGCACTGGCATCCGGTGTACCCACCGGTTTGCCTTCATACAAGATGCTGGTGCACCCATGCAGCAACGGTGCATACACAATATAGGAATGACCCACTACCCAGCCGATATCGGATGCAGCCCAATACACATCACCAGGCTGAACATCATAAATATGATCCATACTCCATTTCAGTGCAACCGCATGCCCACCACTGGGCCTGACAACACCTTTTGGCTGCCCGGTTGTACCAGATGTATAGAGAATATATAAGGGATCAGTAGCGGCGACTGGTACACAATCAACGGGTTCTGCACTCGCAATTGCCTGATCCCATAGCAACATAGCGGGACCCGGGTCATTTAATGGGCATTGAGGACGGGATACAATAATTTGTGTCATCGAAACAGCATCCGCCTGGCGCAACGCTTCTTCAAGTAATGGCAGATATGGAATGATCTTGCTTCCCTCGATTCCACAAGTAGCACTAATCACCAATTTTGGATTAGCATCAGTAATTCGGGCGGCCAATTCATTCGGTGCAAAGCCCCCAAAAACGACAGAATGAATAGCACCTATGCGAGCGCAGGCCAACATGGCAATAACAGCCTCTGGAATCATTGGCATATAGATCACTACTCGATCACCTTTAGCTACACCCTGCTGAGATAATACTCCAGCAAATGCAGCCACTTTATCGCGCAGTTGGTTGTAGCTAAAATGACTAACTGTTGCAGTCACCGGGCTATCATAAATCAGTGCGTCCTGCTCTCCTCTGCCAGCCTCGCAATGCCGATCCAGAGCGTTATAACAGGTATTCAGTTCAGCACCGGGAAACCACTCATAATAAGGCGCTTCTGACTCATCAAGCACTTTGTCATAGGGCTTAGTCCAGCTGATGTTTTTAGCCGCTTCTGCCCAAAAAACCTCTGGTTCATTGATAGACTGTTGATACTTTTGTTTATAAGACATAACGATTCCTGAGAGTTATTTCCTTTGAGTATTATGGTGGGTATAGCCGTAAAAGTTATACTACTTTAGTCATATAAATGATCAATAAATGAATGTTTATTTCAAGCTTCAACTGAGCATGTGAAGCCCACAATTACAGTATTAATCAGAGCGATAGCTCTGGAAAACACAAGGATAATTTCATTTATATGTTGTTATTGCAAGAGTATGAAGTCTAGAATGACAGCAGTGCATGAGTGGTAATCCAAACAGGTATCTATCTAACAATGAGTACCGTACCAAAATTCAACAATGAACAAGTTTTACAGCTGTTAAAACAACACTATGGCCTCGATGGCCAGCTCTCTGAGCTTGTGAGTTATGCCGATCTAAACAAAAAATTTACTACAGCTTGCGGCCAGTGTTTTGTGGTTAAAATCGCCAATTCTCAACAAAGTTTTGATCAGCTCGATTTTGAAAACCAGGTAATGAGTAAACTCACAAAAAGTGACTTATCCATACACACTCCAAAATTACAAAAAACCATTGATACTAACGCGCTAATGGTGAAAATTTCTGATGCTGATAATCAGCAATGCTGGATGCGTCTTATAACATTTCTTGATGGCCAATTATGGGCCGATGTCGATACATCCGACCTGAAATATAGTAGCAGTCTGGGACGAAATCTCGCGCAAATTGATACTCTTCTTGCAACTATAGAACATCATGCAAGCAGAGATTATCTGGACTGGGATCTTCGGCATGCAAATAGTCTTGTGCGTAAACATTACAGCTCGGTGCATGATGCTGAGCGTATTCACTTAATTGATCAGTCACTGATTCAATTTGAAACCCAGGTGATTCCTTTATTTCCCAAGTTAGCTACTCAGCTAATTCACAATGATGCGAATAATTACAATTTACTGGTGGATTCTGAATCAGCTCAGGTCAGTGGCATATTTGATTTTGGAGATATTGTGCATAGCTTGCGCATCGCAGAATTAGCCATTGCAGCCGCTTATGCAATTATGGGTAAAGAGAATATTAGAGAGACTATCCAGACACTGGTATTGGCTTACCATCAACAGAATCCTTTATCCGAAACTGAAATAGAGGTTCTGATATATTGCATTCAAATCCGCCTGGCTTTGAGTATTTGCATGTCCAGCTATGAGTACTCACTGACACCGGAGAATGAATACCTGTTAGTTTCTCAAAACGATGCCTGGCGTGTATTGGAACAACTCGAGGAAATCGATGTAACAGGATTTCATCTCTCGCTTAAAGTTAAATGTGGCTTTACAAATCAGACGGCTGCCGATGATCTAAAACAGATCATTGAGTTCAGGCAAAAACATTTAAGTGAAAACCTAAGCCTGGCCTACCAGCAACCATTAAAAATTATTGCGGGAAAAGGTGCCTATTTGTATGACCATAAAGGAAACAGATATTTAGATATGGTTAACAATGTTTGCCATGTTGGCCATTGTCACCCAGGAGTGGTTGCTGCCGGGCAACAACAAATGGCTGTCCTGAATACAAATACTCGTTATTTGCATGACAACATAGTCGAGTTTTCGCAACAGTTGCTCTCAACCCTTCCCGCTGAATTATCTGTTTGTATGTTTGTGAATTCTGGTAGTGAAGCCAATGAATTGGCGCTACGTCTGGCGCGCGCACATACTCAGGGCAAAGCCATGATAGTGGTTGCAGGTGCTTATCACGGAAATGCCAATGCCTGTATTGATATCAGCCCATATAAGTTTGATGGTCCTGGTGGTAATGGCGAACCTGACTGGGTACAGCAAACGATTGTACCTGATCCGTTTCGTGGGAAATATCGCGGCTCAAGTATTCAAACCGGCAAAAAATATGCAGCTGATGTTAGTCGCGCTATTGAAGAAATCAGGCTGCAAAAAAAACCATTTTGTGGTTTTATCTGTGAATCCATTCAGGGTGTGGGTGGTCAAATTATTCACCCGGAGGGCTACCTAAAACTAGCCTATCAGGCAGTAAGAAAAGCAGGTGGTGTCTGTATTGCTGACGAAGTTCAAGTAGGCATGGGGCGCGTCGGTAGCCATTGGTGGGCTTTTCAGACACAAGACGTTATTCCCGATATTCTCACTATCGGCAAACCACTTGGTAATGGACATCCATTGGCAGCTGTAGTCACCACTCAGGCTATCGCCCAGTCATTTGTTAGAGGCATGGAATACTTTAATACTTTCGGCGGCAACCCTGTTTCCTGTGCCATCGGCACAGCTGTAATTAAAGTGCTTAAAAAAGAAAATTTAATGGCGCATGCACTGAAGATTGGCGACTATTTACAGCAGGGATTACGACAATTACAAAATCAATTTCCAATTATTGGTGATGTACGCGGCCTGGGTTTATTTATAGGAGTGGAACTGATTCAAGATGCTCATACTTTAGAACCAGCCGTCAAGCAAGCCGATTATGTGATTGAGCGCTTAAAAGACCAGCGTATATTGCTAACCACTGAGGGCCCTTTACATAACGTCCTAAAAATCAAACCACCACTGGCATTTCAAAAATCTGATGCAGATTATTTTTTACAGATGCTGAAAATTATTTTAGCGGAACAAGCTGCTCAAATATAAAACAAGATAGAGATTTGGTTTTCAGCATACCTGTACTTAAAAAACTAAACTAATATTTCGTAAAACACCACTTCCTGATCACCTATTGGATCTTTATGTATATCCTTTTTGATATATTTCATTCCCAGTTTGAGCATGATCTTAGTCGAGGCTACATTTTCCTCAATTGCTATAGCTGATAGTTTGCTGATATTACCAATCTCAATTAAAAACTGCTTAATACTTTCAGCGGCTTCAGTGGCATACCCCTTACCCCAACTGTCACGTGCAAACCGCCAACCAAGCTCAAGATTATCAAGCTCTGGATCATTACTGAAAAAGTTCATTGGTCTGACTAAAATCCAGCCAATAAAGCTGTCATTTTGCTTAAGATTGACTTTCCAGATACCCCAACCTTCTGCCGGATTGGTGTAGCTAATCATTCTGGGAATATACAGCTCATCAATTTCTTTTCTGGAGGTCAGATTTCCACCATTAATAAAACGCATGACTTCGCGGTCTTGATCAAGCTGATACATTAAATCTGAATCTTCAGCTGTCATTAATTTAAAACAGAGGCGTTCTGAGTCTTTTATTTGCATCCTGTTGCCCTATAAGCATTCTCACAATGCTGTTGTGATTTATTGTAAGGGAATTACTGTGGAATAATTAAACAAACTTCACATAGGGTTGAAGATCTAAAGCCCTGTTCATACTTAAACGAGCGGCCATCGCCAACATCAATTCTGCTGTTGCCAGAGCATCAATCAAAGCATTATGGCCTTTGTATTCAGGTAGATGATAATATCTCCGCAAATGCCCCAGTTGTAAATCTCCGGGCTTAACAGGAATCTCCCTGCGCTTACGAGTGGCCAGTTCAATCTGCAAGGTATCCAATGTCATCATCGGCATGCTGCCTTCTTTCTGTTCTGCCCATTGCTTTGCAGCGACCTGAATAAAAGCAACATCCAGATCAGCATGGTGAAACAACCAGATACGCCCTGCTGCTGCTTCAAATAATGCACTCAAACCCGCCTCAATTGGGATGCCGGTCACGACTTCATTATCTAACAACTGATGAATAGTTGCGCTATCTCCAACTAAATGGTCAGCGCTGATTATTAAATGCTGATTGGATCCAAGCTTAATCCTGCCGTTATCTATAAGAGTCCAACCAATTGAAATGATTTTGTTCTGTTGCGCATCAAGCCCTGTAAGCTCAAGATCAACAGCGATTAAAGGGGTTTGATCGATCCGTTCCGGTTTGATTTGTGCACAGGCATTTAGGTACTTTTTCAGCGTCTTGATCTTACATGATGCAGCTAATTGTCTAGACCTTTTCCGAAGCCTCCACTGATTGAATCTACGCATAAGTTCTAGCCTAGCTGATAGCGCAAAGCCATCGCTTGTTGAGCTTTCAAAATCAACAGAAAGGCAGCTTTTAAATTACGGCGTTTCAACGGCGAAAGATCGTCAATAGGTACAAAATTAGTCGGCAAATTACCATCTTCCATCTGCCGGGACTGGTGGGTCAAACGAATCTGATTGATCAAATTCAAAGCATCACGTAAATTTAAAGCATCATTCTTATTAATGACTCCCGCCTCTGCAGCCAGTTCAATACGGCGGAATGTATTTGCCTCTGTAATGCCTACTTCCAGCGCCCGAATCCGTACCAGATCAGTAATTGGAACGATACCCCTGTGTTTCAAATTCAAACCTTCACTGTGGGAACCGTCATCTTCCTGAACAAAACGTCTGAAAAAGCCCAATGGCGGTCTGTGCGTAAGTGAATTTTCTGCCATAAAACGACGGAAAAGGCGGTTGGCCTTGGCTTTACTGACGACCTCCGCCTGGAGCTTTTCGACTAGTCCACAATCACCAAAAATGCACCTCATATCGAAGAAGATACTGCAATGCATGACTGACAAAGGATCAGGTTCTTCAATCCATCGACTAAATTGTCGATTCCACTGCTTTAAAGATAAGCGCCACTTCACATTCAAAGCCATAATCTCACCAGGACAATAGACATAACCTAATTTGTCCAGTCCGTCACAAACAAACTCGGCTAATTTTGAAAAATACTCGGCTTGTTCCGCATCAGGAGTATGTTCAAAAATCAACGCATTATCCTGGTCGGTACGAGCAGTTTGCTCCTCGCGGGCCTGCGATCCAAAAGCAAGCCAGGCATACTTAATCGGTGCTGGACCAAAACGTTGTTCAGCTAACACCAGTAATCGAGCAGTAAAGGCGTCCGTGATTGAGGTGACCATTTGCCCTACTTGCTGGGAGTTGCGGCCAAGATTTACAGTACGTTCAAACAGCAAAGGTAAACGCCGGCTTAATGTGATCAGCTCGTCTATAGTATCGCGCTTCAGGATATCGCGTACCAGTCGCAATGGGTGTTCTGACTGCGCCCTTAAAATATCACCTGCAGTAACCAATCCGACTGGACGAGCATTTGTAACCACAGGAAGGTGATGATAGCTTTCCCGCATCATATGCAGCAAAGCCGCATTCAAATCATCATCGGCTGCAAGACATTGTGGATTAACTGTCATCACATCACCAATTCTACTGGCCGGGTCTACTGCCCTCGCCAATACTCTGTGACGCAAGTCTTTGTCGGTCACAATACCTACTAATAATTCATTCTCAGTAATAAGTACAGAAGATACATCCTCCTTGCTCATCAATTGCGCGGTTTCAAAAATACTGGCGTTATCACTGATCAACACTGGTTTCCGTTTTATTAAATCAGAGACGATTGATGCTGGTGATTCAGATCCTGTAGTAGCATTCAGACGACTATGAAAATAGCTATTAAAATACTCGTTAAAACTGGTTTCCTGCTCACATAGATCCACAAAATCTTTTGCGCCAAGATGCCAGATCAAACTATCTTCTTCAGCTTCAGCAATATATTGTTTAAATTCCAGATGAAAATATATCGCATGCCCGAATAATTCGCCTTCATAACGCTTATCCAGAAACTTATGCTTCTGGTCTACAAGGCGCACCGCTCCCTTGCGTATAACCGCTAAACCAGGGGAACTATCCGAGGAAAAAATGGTTTTATTTTGGGGGTAATAAGCCACTTCAAGCTGTTGACTTACTTTTTCCAAAACAGCAGTATTTAGAGTATTGAATGGTTGAACCGAACGTAAAAATTCGATTATGTGATTAGTCTCAGACATGCTCTTTATTTTACTCTATCTGGAATAAAACAGGGCCGGTACAATGACCGGCCCTGAAAACTTCCTTGTTAATAACTGACTACTGCAATTTAATGTGAGGCTGCAGAACCAGCTCCTCTAGGAACACGTATATCTTCA
>CAXMRK010000086.1:0-6049 GCA_964195815.1 uncultured Acidimicrobiia bacterium
TACAACGGCAATGTAGTCTTATCGCAGGTTAATTAGTATTGCGAACAAGACAGTCATAATTAGTTAAAAAATCCGGCATTAGCCGGATTTTTTTTGTTGAGGATTTCATCTCCTTATGCTTCTCAGGGGCTACAATATAGATTCCAGTTAAGAATCTTTTAATGGAGTCTTAGATTGAAACCGGCCACCTGGTATCGAATGAGTGTAGATGAAGCCCTGCAAAAACTGGGATCTTCAGTCGCCGGCCTCAGTAATGAAAAGGCTCACAAACGATTCTCTGAATATGGTCCAAACACCATTCCTGCAGAGCGACAGCGTTCTATATTACTTATGCTGCTGGGGCAGTTTGCAGATTTTATGATCATGGTGCTGCTTGCCGCGGCACTGATTTCCGGAATTATCGGCGAACCCCAGGATACGATAGCCATTCTGGTGATTATATTACTCAATGCCATTATGGGGACGGTGCAGGAGTTTCGAGCAGAGCGTGCTGTAGCTGCTTTACGTGAGATGGCTGCACCAGATGCTCAGGTGTTTCGGGATGGTCAGGCTGTTACCTTGACAGCAGTAGAACTGGTGCCCGGTGATGTAGTAGTGCTGGAGGCAGGCAATATAGTTCCGGCTGATCTGCGTTTGCTGGAAGTCGAGCAGATGCAGGTTGATGAGTCGAGTCTGACAGGGGAATCCCAGCCTGTTGATAAGCTGCCAGATCAGTTAGGTGAAATAGATTTACCCCTGGGTGACCGTCGGAATTTGGCCTTTAAAAGTAGTCTGGTAACTCGCGGCCGCGGGATAGGGGTTGTCGTTGCGACGGGCGTAGATACAGAAATCGGCCGTATTGCCGAATTGTTGCGCGGCCAGAAAAGCGTTAAAACACCGCTACAGCAAAGATTAGTTCGTTTTGGTCGTTACCTGGCACTGGCAGTGCTGGTTATTAGTGCGCTGGTTTTTATTGCTGGCTTACTGCAGGGCCAGCCCTTTATGCTCATGTTTTTAACTGCAGTGAGTCTGGCAGTTGCAGCAATACCAGAAGCATTACCCGCAGTGGTGACGATCTCGCTTGCTCTGGGCGCACGTAAGTTAATTCGCTACAACGCGCTAGTGCGTAATTTGCCAGCAGTGGAAACACTCGGTTCAGTCACCTATATCTGTGCTGACAAGACCGGAACCCTGACCCAGAATCATATGTCGGTTGAGGCCTATCATGTAGCAGGTGAGCACTACGCTGATTTCCCTGAAATGGGATCTGAGCAAAAAACGACTGGTTCAGGGATCGGACAAACATGGCAGAGCCTTGGTCATGCCTTAGCCCTGAACAATGATGTGATCCTGAAGGATGGAAAGCCCGCGGGTGAGCCAACAGAAATGGCCCTGTTTGAAGCTGCAGACAAGGCAGGATTTGAAAAATTTATACTGGAGCAGAAAAACCAACGTATTGCGACTATTCCATTCGACAGCCAACGTAAGCAAATGACTACGCTCTACCAGTCAGCTGAACATGTGGTCGCATATATCAAAGGTGCCCCGGAGCGAGTGCTGAGCCAATCTACTAAAACTTTGGGAGTTGGTAATTCTGAGAGTTTTGATGTTGATGCTGTGCTTGCCGAATCGGTGAAGCTGGCAAACCAGGGCTATCGGGTTCTCGCACTGGCTATGCGTGTATTCACTGAGCTGCCAAACTCATTCGATGCTGAGGTGATTGAACGGGATCTAAGCTTTATTGGGCTGGTGGCACTCATTGATCCGGCACGACCTGAAGTGCCTGAGGCGGTAGCAGACTGTCTGCGAGCAGGGATTACTCCGGTGATGATTACTGGTGATCACCCTGGAACAGCAATGACAATCGCCTGCAGTATGGGTATTGCACAAGCTGGACAAGCAATTCTCAGTGGTGATGAACTGGATAAACTCAGCGATGAAGAATTGATCGCTGTGGTTGAATCAGTGCGAGTGTATGCGCGAGTTGCTCCGGAACAGAAATTACGCATTGTCAAAGCGCTACAGGAAATAGGTGAGGTTGTAGCCATGACTGGTGATGGCGGCAACGATGCACCTGCCTTAAAGCGTGCCAATATTGGTGTAGCAATGGGCTTGAAGGGTACCGATGTGGCGCGCGAGGCCTCCGACCTGGTTCTACTGGATGATAACTTCACCAGCATCGTTCGTGCAGTTCGTGCCGGCCGTAGAATCTTCGATAATATACGCAAATTTATCAAGTACACAATGAGCTCAAATTCTGGTGAGATATGGACAATTTTCCTGGCCCCGTTTTTTGGCTTGCCTATTCCCTTATTACCCATCCATATACTCTGGATCAATCTGGTTACCGATGGATTGCCGGGGCTGGCGTTAACTGCTGAGCCAGCAGAGCCGGGCATTATGAGCAGAGCCCCGCGACCACCCAATGAGAATATTTTTGCACATGGAATGTGGCAGCATATTATCTGGGTAGGGCTCTTTATCGGTGGTATCTCACTCGCTGCCATGAGTTGGGCGATTGAGCGTGAGGCAGAATACTGGCAAACCGTAGTATTCACAGTGTTAACGGTATCTCAGCTGTTTCATTCACTGGCAGTGCGGAGTGAAACTACGTCCATATTTCGCATTGGTTTGTTGAGTAATCTGCCGATGTTGGGGGCCATAGTGTTCACGCTGCTGTTACAGTTAGCAGTTATTTATCTGCCGGCACTAAATATTATTTTCCATACACAGCCATTACCTCTTTTCGATTTGGCAGTTTGCCTTGGATTATCATCATTAGTATTGCTCGCAGTTGAAATTGAAAAGGCTTTCTACAGAAAGTCTTGCCTTTATTAGAGACTGCCGTTAAAGTTGAGACATGATGTTAATTAGAGTAATTACACAGGCAAATTTACGACGCCGCGGAGATAGCTCTCCGGTCGGTTGAATTGTTTGTGTAATTAATAATGATGAATTCAAAAAAACCCGACCTAGCGTCGGGTTTTTTTGTTAAACGCAAAGGAAAATAGTAATGAACGGGAATCATGGTATACGCCATTTTATTAATACCCAGGATTGGTCCCAGCAAGAGTTAAGGGCAATGCTGTCACTTGCAAGTGATTTAAAGCAGAGGCCATGGCAGTCCGGGCTTGCGGGAAAATCTATTGCCTTATTGTTTCTTAACCCGTCTATGCGTACGCGGACATCATTTGAGCTGGGTATGCAGCAGTTGGGTGGTGTCGCAATTGTATTGCAACCCGGGAAAGACGCCTGGGGGATTGAGTTTAATCCAGGCACAGTAATGGATGCTGAGGCAGAAGAGCATATTGCCGAGGTGGCTGCTGTGCTTTCACGTTATTGCGACATGATCGGTTTGCGTTGTTTCCCCGGGTTTGAAGACTGGAATAGTGATCGTAACGACCCGGTTATCAAATCCTTAGCCGAGTACTCGAGTGTACCGGTAGTGAATATGGAAACCATCGTCCACCCTTGTCAGGAACTGGCATTGATGCAGACTTTGTTTGAACGTATGGGTGAGGTGCAGAACAAAAAATTCGTACTTACCTGGACCTGGCATCCACGTCCTTTAAATACCGCCGTGGCGAATTCTGCTGCACTGATATCAACCAAGTTTGGAATGGACGTGACTTTATTGTGTCCCGAACCTGCCTATCTACTGGACCAGAAGTTTATTCAGGCAGCCGAAAAGAATGCGCTGGATCATGGCGGCAGCTTCCAGATAAGCCATGATATTGAAGCAGCTTACAGTGGTGCTGATGTGGTCTATGCCAAGAGCTGGGGCGCATTGCCTTTTTACGGTAAGCCTGATGAGGAATGGGAATTACGTAAGAACTATCGGCATTTTATGGTGGACGCAGAAAAAATGGCATTAACCAATAATGCAATTTTTAGTCATTGCCTGCCACTGAGGCGAAATATCAAGGCCACCGATGAGGTGATGGACGCCACTTATTGTGCCGCTATTGATGAAGCAGAAAATCGATT
The DNA here is from genome assembly GCA_964195815.1 of uncultured Acidimicrobiia bacterium. Taxonomy (GTDB): domain Bacteria; phylum Pseudomonadota; class Gammaproteobacteria; order Xanthomonadales; family SZUA-36; genus SZUA-51. The sequence goes on from CAXMRK010000086.1 coordinate 3,967, forward strand.
GCATGCCCAGAAAGCCATGTTGTTGACATTATTTGAACAAAATAACTAAATTGAGAAGAGAAATGATGAGCGTGAATAAACCAGTCTGTGTGTTAGCGTTTTCCGGGGGTCTGGATACCTCTTATTGTGTGTTGGTACTCAAAGAGCAGGGTTTTGATGTCCACACAGTTTTTGTAACTACCGGAGGCATGGATGCTGCGGAAGTAGCCTCAATTGAAGCACGTGCAATTGAGCTAGGTGCGAGCAAACACATCACTTTGGATGCTGCTCAGGATATCTGGGATGAGTTTGTAGTGCCACTCACCTGGTCGCAGGCAAGGATGCGCGGTGAATATCCAATGTTGTGTTCAGACAGATATGTCATTGTGCGCAAATCATTGGAGTATTGCGATCAACTGGGCACACCCTATTTTGCCCATGGTTGTACCGGTATGGGCAATGATCAGCTACGTTTTGACCAGACTGTGCGCTCACTGGGTGATTATGAACTGCTTGCTCCAATTCGTGAGCTGCAGTCACAAACAGAGAATGTTCGTACTTATGAGATGGACAAATTGGCGACGGCTGGTTTTGCAGTTTCATCTACTCACTCTAAATATTCGATCAATGAAAACCTGCTGGGAGTTACAATTTCCGGGCAGGAAATTGATGAGTTTGAAAGCCCTGCTGCAGATACTTATGTATGGTGTCAGCCGCGTGCAGAATGGCCTCAGGAATTACTCTCGATAAAAATTGGCTTTGAAAAAGGTGAGGCCATTAGTCTTAATGGAGAACGTTTACCAGGTCCTGAGATTATCGAACGGCTCAATCACAGTCTCGGTCAATATGGTGTTGGCCGGCATATATATACCGGTGATGTCACTATCGGGCTTAAAGGCAGAATTGTTTTCGAATGCCCGGGCATAGATGCACTGCTGACAGCACATCAGGCACTTGAGGACACAGTAAATACCCGTTGGCAGAACAGCTTCCGCCAAACCATTTCAGACCGTTGGGCAGACCTGGTTTACACCGGTTTCTTTTATGAGCCACACAAGCAGGATCTTGAGGCTTATCTTAGAAGTTCACAGTCCCATGTCAGTGGTGAAGTTGAAATACAAACCAGTGGTGGTGTTTTGCATGCAACAGCAGTAGATTCAAAATGGATGCTGCGTGATGCTGATGCAGTTTATGCACAAAGCTGTAGTTGGACACCACAGGAAGCAGAGGGCTTTATTAAACTCATCGGCCAGAGCTCTACTTTGGCAGCGAAGATCCGAATTAATGAATAACAAGATCAATAAAATACTTGAGCACCTGGCTGCACTGGTAGCGATCGACAGTTGCAATCCACCACGAAATATTCCTGTAGATGGTGAGTTGATGCAATACCTGCGTCAGCAATTGCCGGATTTTAAGCTTGAGATTACCGACTATGCTGATGGCCATGTCAGTTTCTTCGCCTGTAGGGGAGAAACTGATGTGTTATTCAATGTGCATCTGGATACGGTACCAGTGACCGATGGTTGGCAAAGCAGCCCTTTTTCACTCGAAATTCGGGAACAGCGCGCTTATGGGCGAGGCAGCTGTGATATCAAAGGTGCAGCGGCAGTTTTATTGGCATTGGCGGCAGATATCGATGAACCCATGGCCTTGTTGTTCACAACCGATGAAGAAGGAGCCGCGGGTTGCTGTGTGCGTAATTTTTTACAGAGTGGCCAGGCGCAGCATTTTCACCAGGTTATTGTGGCTGAGCCAACCATGATGCGGGCGACTTTCTCGCACCGAGGGTATCTTTCGGTATTCTGTGATTTTAGCGGTGAAGGAGGGCATTCATCATCTGCAAGAACCTTGTCAGATTCTGCAATCCATAGGTTTGGCATCTGGTTGAATCGTACTTTAGCAATTGCTGCCAGTGAGCGCAAAACTGAGGACGACCCGGGTGTTTGCTTTAATGTTGGCAGGGTAGAGGGTGGTGAAAAAAACAACATGATTGCTGAAACAGTATCTGTTTCCTGGAGCGCCAGAGTGCCTCCGGGTTCCAGTAGTAAGGCAATTTATCAGCAAATGCAGGCTGCCGCCGATGGTCTACCCGTGAATTGGC
>CAXMRK010000087.1:0-3163 GCA_964195815.1 uncultured Acidimicrobiia bacterium
TTCAGGCAGGCTTGTAACATTGCCAGGGGTAGGTGCCCACTCGGTGATGAGCCAGGGTTTAGATCTGTTGCTACTGCCACTGCTACACCAGCGTCGATAAATGCCCGTGCATCCATGTATTCATCTTGTAAATACATTGAGGCTAATGGCAGGCTGACTGCAACTGTACCCGCTGCTGCCAATAGCTGCTGATCTTCTACTGAGGTTCGTTCCAGATGTTCTGCTGAAATGGCTGAGAGTTCTGCTGCCAGTGCTGCCGCTCCGGTGTGTGTGAGCTGTTCGGCATGGATTTTTAGTCCGAAGCCTAAGCTTCTTGCAGCTTCCAGGATTTGGCGTCCTTCGGCAACGGTGTATGCGCCTTCATCAATATAACAGTCACAAAACTGGGCTAGATTTCTGCGTTTGATTTCGGGTAATAAATCATTGATCAAGAGTTGAATATAAGCCTCTCGGTCTTGCTTGTATTCTGGGGGGATAATATGCGCACCCAGAAAAGTAGCAACTAGATCTATGGGTTGCTCTAGTTGTAATGCGGCATAGACTTCAAGTTGCTTGAGCTCATTATCGTAATCCAGACCATAGCCTGATTTACACTCGACCGTGGTTACTCCCAAGCTCAGCATTTCAGCGAGAAGTTTGTTAGCTTTGTGTTTTAGATCATCGAAAGAGCTTGCTCTAGTCGCTGTTACAGTACTGGCAATGCCACCGCCTGCGGCCGCGATTTCCAGATAGGTTTTGCCTTCAAGTCTGTGCGCAAATTCATCCCCACGCCAGCCACCAAAACACAAGTGGGTATGGCAATCGATAAGACCGGGAATAACCAGTCGCCCCCCACAATCATGCCGGTAGGCTTGCAGATATTCTGCTGGTAGTTCGGTTTCTTTACCGACCCAGAGAATTTTTCCATGTTCCCAGACCAGGGCAGCATTAGTAATGCTGCCGATATCCGCTTGCCCAGTATTGACAGGGCAGCTAGCCAATTGTGAAATATTGCAAAGCAGGTCCATATTTAACGGATCTCGCTGATGGCTTGTTCAACAACATCGACTAATTCACCAGAACGTAGAATCTCGGCGCAAATATCCAGGTCATTGCGGACTTCATAATCCTCGTTAGCGTGATTAATTTTAGTGCGTAAGAAGTCGTAGGCTGCAGCTACACCATCTCCCGGCTTGATTGGACGCCTGAAATCAAGTGCCTGGGCAGCGCTTAATAGTTCGACCGCTAAAACATGTTCGACATTTTTTAAAACAGAGAGTAGTTTTAAGGCGCTGATTGAACCCATGCTGACATGATCTTCCTGCCCCAAAGAGGTTGGGATAGAGTCGACGCTAGCTGGGTGGCAGAGGACTTTGTTTTCTGACACCAATGCGGCTGCCGTATATTGCGGAATCATAAAGCCGGAATTTACTCCGGTATCACTCATCAGCAGTGTTGGCAGGCCATCATGCCCTTCAAGTAACAGATAGCTGCGGCGTTCAGAAATACTGGCAAGCTCGGCTAAAGCGATGGCCGCAAAATCAAGTGAAAGTGCTAAAGGTTGGCCATGGAAATTGCCGCCCGAGATAATATCGCCATTTTCAAATACCAGTGGATTATCAGTTACCGAGTTGAGTTCAGTTTCCAGGACTCCAACAATATGCTCGAATGCATCGCGACTGGCACCATGTACTTGCGGAACACAGCGCAGGGAATAGGGGTCCTGAACTTTCCCACAATGGCGGTGGGAATCCATGATTTCTGAATTTGCGAGTAAGCGCCGAACATTCGCTGCGACTTTTTGTTGGCCTTTGTGCGGACGAACCTCATGCACACGGGGATCAAAAGGTGCAGCGCTTCCCTGTAGGGCTTCAAGGCTCATACTGGCCAGAATATCTGCGGCCTTACACAAACTTAGCGCACGCTCGACACAATAACTGCCATAGGCCAGCATTAGTTGCGTGCCATTAATCAATGCGAGACCATCTTTAGCTTTGAGCTCAATCGAATCAAGGCCATGTGCTTGTAGAGTCTCTGCGGCGGCAGAAAAACCGTCTTGCTGCTGATTCCAAACTTCACCCCGTCCTATCAGTGGCAGACACATATGTGCAAGTGGAGCGAGATCGCCTGATGCACCAACACTGCCACGGCTAGGAATTCTAGAAATAATTCCGGCGTTGTCTAATGCCAGCAGTTGTTTAAAAGTGGATCTTGAAATACCAGAAAATCCGAGGCCCAAAGAATGAATCTTCAAACGCAACATGAGCCGACTTATCTCAGCGGGTACAGGATCACCAACACCACAGGCATGACTCAAGAGGATATTTTTCTGTAATTTATTGAGTTCAGAATCACTAATGCGTTTGTTTGCAAGAATTCCGAAACCGGTATTGATACCGTAATGTGCTTTACCGGATTTGAGCGCTTCTTCAACGATACCCCGAGAAGCTTCAACTCTGGAATGATCAGCATTTAATGCTGACATTGAGTTATCCAGGTCAGCGTATAAATTCTCAATACTTAAGCGAGTTGCAGGCATGCTTATTTTCCTTCGCCATTGATCATCGGTAAATCTACACCGCGATCATTAGCAGTATCAATTGCGATTGGATAGCCAGCGTCTGCGTGGCGCATTACACCAGTTCCCGGGTCTGCTGTTAACACCCGTGCCAGGCGACGGTCTGCCATTTCTGTACCATCGGCTACACACACCATACCCGAGTGCATAGAATAACCGATTCCAACTCCACCACCATGGTGTAGGGATACCCATGATGCGCCGCAGGCTGTATTTAGCAATGCGTTTAATAATGGCCAGTCTGCAATCGCATCCGAGCCATCCATCATCGCTTCGGTTTCTCGGTTAGGTGAGGCCACTGAGCCGGTATCGAGATGATCACGACCGATGACCAAAGGTGCATCTACCAGACCTTTTTTAACCAGCCAGTTAAATTTTTCACCAGCTTCAGCGCGTTCACCGTATTCCAGCCAACAAATGCGTGCGGGTAGGCCCTGAAATTGAATTTGTTTCTGCGCTTTATCAATCCAACGGTGTAAAGACTCTTTTTGTGGAAATAATTCCAAAATTGCTTTATCAGTTGTGTATATATCCTGTGGATTACCTGACAATGCCGCCCAGCGGAAAGGCCCGGCACCTTTACAGAATAGGGGGCGAATATAAGCG
>CAXMRK010000088.1:0-4189 GCA_964195815.1 uncultured Acidimicrobiia bacterium
TCACAGATTTATGTGCGCAATAAACGTCGGGCTTGTAATCGAGCAGGCATCGTTGCCCGTGATTACGACATGCCTGCAACAACTACTGAAGCGGAGTTACTGGATTTAATTACACAACTGAATAATGACCCGGAAATTAGCGGCATTCTGGTGCAGTTGCCTTTGCCTGCACATATCAATGAGGTAGCCGTAACTAACAGTATCTCTCGCTACAAGGATGTTGATGGTTTTCACCGCGCCAATGTAGGCTCGCTGGCCTTGCGCCAACCCGGTTTGCGACCCTGTACTCCACGCGGCATTATGACCTTGCTGGATTATTACGGCATCAATCCAATTGGTATGGATGCTACCGTTGTTGGAGCATCTAATATAGTGGGTCGTCCGATGAGCCTTGAATTACTCTATCGTGGCGCCACAGTAACCGTCACCCACCGTTTTACACGCAAACTCGAACCCTATGTGCGCAATGCTGAACTTCTAATCGTAGCGGTTGGAAAACAAGGTATTGTTGATTCCAACTGGATTAGCCCTGGCGCTGTAGTAGTTGATGTTGGTATCAACCGCCGTGCAGACGGCAGCTTATGTGGGGATATAGATTTCCCAACAGCGTTGGAAAAAGCCGCATGGATCACCCCGGTTCCCGGAGGTATTGGGCCGATGACAGTCGCTACTTTAATTCAAAATACTGCTGAAGCAGCAGGGATTAAAGTGAGTTTCGCTGCTGATAAGGAGTAGATCATATGCTGGATACTGAAACAGCTAAGGCAAATCTAAAGCAGTCTGTAGGTGTATCAACTTTCCAGCTTTGCTTGCTGTTTTATGTGTTGCTCACTGCGTTTAATCTCCAGGCAGACCAATTAATAGCTGATCAATATCCTGACTCTTTGCTATATTCCAAACCGGTAGAAGTTATACCGTATGTTTGGACGGCAACAGGGGCAACTGCACCGGCGGACTATGCCAATGCGGGGCATAACAACAATCTATCATTTATTGTCACCACTGAGGGTGTGGTTGTGGTCAATTCAGGGGCATCCTATTTATTGGCCAAGGCACTACATACCGAAATCAGAAAAGTAACCAATCAAAAGGTTAAATTTGTATTCAATGAGAATGCTCAGGGGCACGCAATGCTTGGTAACGGCTATTGGCTGGAACAAGGAGCGAGCATTATTGCGCATGTAACAGCGGCAGAGGAATTTAAACAGCGAGGTGCTGGTTCAGCACTACAGTCACAGAAAATCATTAAGGAGCAGTCGCTAGGCACTGTACCAACAGCACCAACTGTAACTTTTACCGAAGAATACAAGCTTGAACTTGGTGGTATAAAAATGCAGGCAGTCTGGTTTGGTCCAGCACATTCCAGTGGTGATCTGGTGCTCTGGTTGCCCGAGCAAAAATTAGTAATTTCCGGGGATATGGCTTTTCATGAGCGCTTGCTGCCAGTGTTTCCTGATACGGACACTGCACAGTGGTTAATCTCATGGGAAAAATTTGAAGCGCTCAATGCTGTTTATGTTATTCCTGGTCATGGGCACCCAACCAATATGGATCAGGTAAGACGCTACACCCGGGATTACCTTATCTTTCTACGCTCAGCAGTGCAGCAACTGTTAGACAACGGTGAGGATTTACAAGCCGCATATGAACTAGATCAATCGCAATTTGCGCACCTGAACACCTTCAAAGAATTGGCTGCGAAAAATGCAGGTAGGGTGTTTGAGCAAATGGAGTTTGAAGAGTAGCTAGTACAAGCTTAGTTTTCTGGGTCGATTTTTTTGCGTATTTGAATATTGCTCGCATTTTCCTGTATTTTTCCGTGCCTATCTTTATAAAACTCGCGGATAATTTCAAAATCGGCTTCAATATCACCACTGGGCATAAACCCGCCACCAATTCCAACCTGTCTGTTTCCGAAATCGAGATATGCCATCACTATCGGAACTTTGGCAGCACTAGCTATATGATAGAAACCCGTTTTCCAGTGATTTGTTTTGCTGCGTGTGCCTTCTGTTGCAATGGCAAGAACTAAGCTTTCGGAATCATGAAATAACTCAGCTAGTTGCTGACTCAGATTTAGACTTTTATGCCGGTATACAGGGGTGCCTCCTATAGCTTTAAAAAACCAGCCATAGGGCCAACGGAACAAAGTGTGTTTTCCAATCCATTTGGCATTCAGCTTAAGCGCCCAGGCAGTCACAATTCCCAAAGGAAAGTCCCAATTACTGGTGTGCGGGGCAGCGATTACGACGTATTTTTTGGTTCCCGGATACTCAGCTTTGACTGTCCAGCCGAACGCTTTTAGCAACCATAATGAGATTGATGACAGCACCGACTTATTTACTCAAAGTCTCTTTCCAGATAGAGAGTTCACTCTCTATCTCTGGTTTAAGCCGAGGGTAATCCAGCTTCAAGCCAGTCAGGGCTTGCTCCACGATAGTGGCTACTTCCAGCCGTGCTCTGGCTTTATCATCAGCAGGAATCATAAACCAGGGTGCATGAGCGGTTGATGTCGCGTTAACCATATCCACAAAGGCGTGGTCATATGCATCTCGGTAAGCCATTTCTTTGACATCATTTGGATTGAATTTCCAACGTTTTTTAGGCCTCTCAAGGCGCGAAAGAAAGCGCTTATTTTGTTCTTCCTGAGACACATTGAGCCAAAACTTCAGGACCATGGTACCGTTACTAGCCAGCTGCTTTTCATGTGCCCTAATAGCCTCATATCTAAGCGGCCAAAGTTGCTCAGGATGATCAATGCCATTCGGATATTGCCCATTTAAAAAGTTTTCATGTACGCGGACAACTAACACTTCTTCATAATAGCTACGATTAAATATGCTTAATTCGCCGCGTGCTGGAAGCTGTTTGCTTGTGCGCCAGAGAAAGTCATGCCGACGCTCAATTTCGGTTGGCGCCTTAAAGGATGAAACTTTAACTACAGCCGGGTCCTGATTAGAAAAAACTGCGCGAATTAAACTGTCTTTACCCGCTGCATCAAGCGCCTGGAAAATGAGTAATACAGAATGCGATTGACTTGCCTGCAGACGTGACAGTAAGGGCTGCATTTGTTTGCCAATCTGTTTTGTCTGGTGCTCATTCTGCTGCCGCTCACCTGGGTCAGAAAAGGCTGTTTGCAGCTGGTTTAGCTGGAGCATGCCCGCAACAGGATCAGCCCTGAATGCAGAGTTTACATTTGGTCTAATGATTAAGTCAGCGCTTGAATCTACAATATTCAAGGGCGTTCCATGATCGCACTTACACCCATACCGCCAGCGGTGCAAATCGATATTAGGCCACGACCGGAACCGGCTTGTTCAAGGATTTGCCCGAGAGTCGCTATTATTCGACCACCGGTTGCTGCAAATGGGTGGCCCACTGCAAGTGAGCTGCCTTTTACGTTGATTTTCTCAGGATCAATTGAGCCAAGTTTTCCTTTAAGCCCTAGGCGTTCGCGACAATATTCATCCGACTCCCAGGCTTTCAATGTGCACAGCACTTGAGCAGCAAAGGCCTCATGAATTTCATAAAAATCGAAATCCTGAAGCTTTAATCCCGCCATGCTAAGCATTTCAGAAACGGCAACAGTTGGTGCCATCAGCAAGCCTTCATCATTGACGTAATCTACAGCGGCTGTACGTCCATAACTCAAATAGGCTTGTACCGGTAATTTATGTTTCTTCGCCCATTCCTCAGAAGCGAGCAAGACAGCTGATGCACCATCAGTTAAAGGAGTGCTATTGCCAGCAGTCAAGGTACCATTAGGGCCACGGTCAAAAGCACTGCGTAATTGTGCCAGCTGGTCCATATTTGAGTCTGCACGCATGTTATTGTCGCGAGTAACACCAGCAAATGGTGTTACCAGGTTATCAAAAAAACCCGCATCGTAGGCTGCGGCTGCTTTTAAATGGCTCTCCATCGCTAAGCGATCCTGATCTTCGCGACTAATATTCCAGCGTCTGGCCATGCGCTCGCAATGTTGCCCCATGGAAAGACCTGTTCTTGGTTCACCATTTGCGGGTAGCTGTGGTGCAAGTTCTGTTGGTGAAAAGCCTTTAAAGGCTTTCAGCTTGGCTTTTGCATTTTTGGAACGGCCCAACTCAATTAATCTTTGTGAGAATTTACGCGAAAATACGATGGGTGCATCAGAGGTGGTATCAGTTCCACCAACAATTGCAGATTCAATTTG
>CAXMRK010000089.1:0-2853 GCA_964195815.1 uncultured Acidimicrobiia bacterium
CTCTTAAATTAGAAGGCTGAGAGGATTTGAACCGATAACAGGTTCGACCAAATTGCAGGAGCAATTTGGAACAGCCACAGGCTGGCCCGCAGGGCAATATACATGGACGTATTTTGTAATCCTCTCACTCCGACCAATTGGTATAAAGGTTAAGCCTCCTATTCCCTTAAAGCAGAAGCTTGAGAGGATTTAAATTTTAGAATTTTCTCCAGATCATAGAATCTGTTGAGAATAGCCACAAACCCATTAGCCACTCAATATCCGTGGCCAACGATCATGTACTGCATCTTCCATTTCCGGCTCGATAGTGACCACATATACCCGTTGTTCCTGTGCCTGTCGCGCAATCAATCCCTGAATCCATTTACCTTTAGGCAGATCAAACCAATGGCTTTGCCCCATGATGTCTTTTTCCATAAAAGCTTTCACCGGAATCTTTACCGCCACGGGGAACCAACGATCCCAGCGACCAGAGTAAATAGAATCCAGCCGCGCCCAGCCGCCCAGTGGTAAATGCCCAGTCTGTTGTTTACGCCTACCCCAGGGAACCAGGCCATTTTCCTGCTGCTTTATTTTAACCGGCAAAACCGCTTTGGGATTGGGGAAATAAATCCGTACATCCTCACCATTATTGGCATAGTAAACACCGCCACACATTATATTATTCCTTAGTATTTATCCCTGGTTATCAAGGATGGTTTCACGATGCCCGAAAGGCTTCCATGATGGAGCGATTACATTTGGCATGCTCGAACGACCCATTAAACGTGCCGGTGCCAGAGCAAACTCACCATAACGGTTGTTAATTTTATCTGCCGCCAGATTTAACAAGCGCCGCTGTTCCGGTGCTTGATCAAAAAGATCACTGGTAGTGTCATTATCACGGGGATCAAGGGCTCGCACCTGTACCTGGTGAATGCCCTGTCCGCGCCAATGCTGATCTAAAAATTGCTCACAGAGAGCATTAATCTCCCTACCATCATCGGTCGGCAAACGACTGCGATAACGCCCTGCTAACCAGCCCTGCTCGCCCCCGAGCCCCACATAGAAGTTCTGCGCCTGCATCTGATGGCGACGCAGGCGGGCGGCTACTTTCTCGGCCATATGCCGTAGGTAGAGGCGCATAACTTCAGGATCACGGGTGTTAGGCGGCATCACCTTGCCATGACCAATCGATTTTGGTGGCGGCACATCCAGCAGTACCGGCTCAGGATCCAACCCCTGGCACATTAACCAGATACGCCTGCCAATATTTCCAAAACGTTTACCCAACACACTAATCGGCAGTCGCTGCATATCGCCGCACACATAAACCCCATGCGCAGCTAAAAATCGCCCGACACCTATATTGATACCACATAATTCTGTTACCGGCACCTTTGCCAGCGTTCGGGCACTTTCATCCGGCAAAATCACCGTCATACCATCAGGCTTGTTTAATTTCGCAGCATATTTTGCTGTAGTCTTGTCGCCGCTGAGACCTACCGAGCAGCAAATACCGGATACCGCATGCACACGTTGTTTAACTTGCTGCGCTATCACTTCAGGACTACCCCACAAGCGCTGGCAATGAGTGACATCAAGAAAGGCCTCATCAACCGAAAACACTTCCATATCCGGGCTAATGTCTGCCAGTGCAGTCATGATGCAGCGGGAAACTTCGGCATAACGATGGGGGCGCGATGGTACTTGTATAAAATCCGGGCATAGCTCGCGTGCTGCCTTCACGCGCATACCTGTATAAATACCGTAAGCCCGTGCCTCATAAGAACAAGTAATGATACAAGTTCCCTGTAGCCCATTAGTGATTCCTAGTGGTCGACCCTGCCACTCCGGCCGATCTGCCTGTTCTATAGAGGCAAAAAAAGCATTCATATCTACCAGCAAGATAGCCCTTTGCCAGAATTCTGATCGCTGTTGCATTAGTAATTACGCAGCTGACTAATAACCACACCCTGGATAGTGACCCGCTCGGCTGAATAAATCATAGGCGCCATATTCGGGTTCTCTGGCCGCAGTTCCAGCATATTGTGCCGATGCAATTGCAAGCGCTTCAAGGTCACCTCCAACTGATCAATCAAGGCGACTACGATATCGCCACTACTGGCATAATCCTGCTGTCTGATAATCACAGTGTCACCGTCAAGAATACCCGCAGCTATCATCGAATCTCCACTGACCCGTAGTGCATAGCGCCCCTCCCCTAAAACAAACTCTGCAAGATTGATGACATCGTGCCCGGGAATGGCCTCAATCGGTTTGCCCGCTGCAATCCGCCCTAGCAATGGTAAGCAATAATCGCTCCTGCTGGCTGCAGGCAGACGAATACCGCGTTTGCGTCCAGGTTCTATAACAATACAGCCAGCTGCAGCCAAAACCTGCACCTGACGATGCATTGCGCTGCGTGAACGGATACCCACTCCAGCAGCAATTTCTGCCAGTGAAGGTGCGTAATCTCGCTCTCCGATATAGTCCTGAATAAATGCCAGCACCCGATGCTGAGAAGGTGTCAGCTGAACGCTATCTTGTTGCGCGTTGAAATCAAGGATTTTTCTAGGCATTACAAATGTTCTCAAAATGTTCGTATCTGTAGTTTTAATTATAGAAACATTTTGCCAACAGTCAAGGGAAAAATATCAACAGATCGGCATCAACATCAAGCCAGTGTGTGCGTAAGTATCTGTGCCGAAATTCAGTAACTAGCCTGAATCAATGCTTATGTTGGTGCCGCTGGCCACGATGAATCAGACCATGGATGATGGTGCCAACAACCAGAGCCTGAAACAGGGAGCTACCCTGTCCTTCAAGCATACCCAGGAGATGGGGAGCCAATAGATAACCGGGTAAAGCTGC